>JBDTLT010000009.1:0-72365 GCA_039934635.1 Acidimicrobiales bacterium | reverse complement strand
CGGGCGGGTCTTCAGCCTCAGCAAGTCGGGGTCCGGGAGAAGTTACTCGCCACCCGCCCCGGAACCGTGGTCACGCGCCCGACTTTCGCCGTCCGCTCCGCTACGGTGCGCCGCATGGGTCCATTAGAGGGATTGCGCATCGTCGAGATCGCCGGCATCGGGCCCGGTCCCTTTGCCGCGATGGTCCTGTCCGACATGGGGGCCGACATCATTCGCGTCGATCGCCCGGGGTCTCGTATGCCAAATGAGGTGGCCCGCGCCCAGATCCTCAACCGAGGACGCCCGTCCGCCGCGGTCGACCTCAAGGATCCGCAAGGCATCGACGTCGTGTTGCGGCTGGTCGAGCAGGCCGACGGTTTGATCGAAGGCTTTCGCCCCGGCGTGATGGAACGACTCGGGCTCGGCCCTGACGTGTGCCTCGCCCGTAACCCCCGGCTCGTCTACGGCCGCATGACCGGCTGGGGCCAAGACGGCCCGCTGGCGCCCACGGCCGGGCACGACATCGACTACATCGCAGTGTCGGGTGCGCTCGGCGCAATGGCCCGCGAGGGCGAAAAGCCGTTGCCACCGCTCAACCTCGTCGGTGACTTCGGCGGCGGCGGCATGGTGATGGCCTTCGGCATGATGTGCGGCGTGTTCGAGGCCCAACGATCGGGCACGGGTCAGATCATCGACGCCGCGATGGTCGACGGTGCGTCGTTGATGATGGCGATGTTCTGGGGCATGCGCGACATCGGAGCCTGGTCCGACCGCGCCGGTACCAACGTGCTCGACAGCGGCGCGCACTACTACAACGTGTACGAGACATCCGATGGGCGCCATCTCGCGGTCGGCGCGATCGAGCCGCAGTTCTATGCCGAATTGATCCACGGCCTCGGCTTCTCGGTCGACGAGTTGGCGGCGCAGAACGACAAGTCACAATGGCCGGCGATGAAGCAGAAGTTCGCGGCGCGCATCCAAGAAAAGACGCTGGCCGAATGGACGGCGATCTTCGACGGCACCGACGCATGTGTCGCGCCGGTGCGCCGCTTCGACGACGCACTCACCGATGCGCACAACCACGAGCGCAATTCGTTCGTGCGCGTCGACGGCATCGTGCAGCCGGCACCCGCACCCCGCTTCTCTCGGACGTCGGCGGCCATTGCCCGCGGCGCGGACCTGCCCGGTGCCAGCACCGATGCCGCCCTTGCCGCGTGGGGGTTTTCGGCGGACGAGATCGACGCGTTGCGTGCGGGTGGTGCCGTCGGTTGAAGACGCGCCTACGACGGTTGCGCCTCGTCGTTGCCACGGCGCTCGGTGATGCCGCGGGTTGGTCGTCGCGCCGCCTCGGGCGCGGCAGTGGCGAGGTGATCGCGGGCCGTGTCATCCAGATGGTTGCCCCCGACGCCTTGGCACTGCGACTCGACGGTCGTCCCATCGCGATCGTCAGCGGGACCAACGGTAAGTCCACGACGACCGCGTTGCTGGCGGCGGCCGCTCGTACGCGTGGTCCGGTTGCGACCAACGACAAAGGCGCCAACATGCCGGCCGGCATCGTCACTGCACTCGGTCATACCGCGCCTGGCGCGACCGCGGTGCTCGAGGTCGACGAGGGCTACGTTCCCGCGCTGCTCTCCGCCGCCGCGATCGACGTGCTGGTCTTGTTGAACCTGTCGCGCGACCAACTCGATCGGGTCGCCGAAGTCCGCAAGACCGCCGAACGGTGGCGGCAGGGGATCGCCGCATCGCCCGCCACGACGGTCGTCGCCAACGCCGACGACCCCGCAGTGGTGTTCGCGGCACGATCGTCGCCGCACGTCGTGTGGGTGGCCGCGGGTAGTAACTGGAAAGTCGACGCGACCAGTTGTCCGAACTGCGGAGCGCGCATCCATTTCGACGGCGCCGACTGGAAATGTACGCAGTGCGATCTTGCTCGCCCCGACGCGCAGTGGTCGATCACCGCCGACGGTGGCCTCGTCGTCGAGGGCAGAGACGTGGGTGATTTGCCCGTCGTACTCGGAGTACCCGGCCGTCACAACCAGACCAACGCGGTGATGGCGTTGGCGGCGGCCGACGCGATCGGCATTTCCATCCGCACCGCGCTCGACGCAATGACATCGATCCGCGCCATCGAGGGACGCTACGACTACGTGTGGGGCGACAGCAGCACTGCCCGGCTCTACCTTTCGAAGAATCCCGCCGGGTGGATCGAGATCATCGAGTTGTTGATGCAGTCGACGCGGCGGGTGTTGATCGTCATCAATGCCGAGATCGCCGACGGCAAGGACACGTCGTGGCTGTGGGACGTGCCGTTCGAGCGATTGCGGGGTAGGCAGGCGATTGCCTCCGGACGGCGGTGTCACGATCTCGCAGTGCGCCTGCTCTACGCGGACGTCGACGTCGTGACCGAGCCCGACCTCGCTCGTGCGCTGGACCTCGCCCGCGCCGACGACCGTGATGTCGTTGCGAACTACACGGCATTTCGTGAGGTTCGCCGCGCGTTGGGAGTCGCACGATGACGCGTGTGTCAGCGGTACGCATCGCCGTCGTGTTGCCCGAGCTTCTCGGCACCTATGGCGACGGGGGCAACGGCATCGTGCTCGAACACCGGTTGCGCTGGCGCGGCATCGCGGTCGAGCGCATCGAGTGTGGCGACGCCGCCGCGCTTCCTGAGACGGCTGACCTCTACCTGCTCGGTGGGGGCGAAGATCGTCCCCAGACACTTGCCGCCCGCGAGCTGCGCGCCAGCGGCGCGATCAACCGCGCGCACTCGCGCGGCGCGGTGATCTTCGCGGTGTGTGCCGGCTATCAGATCGTGGGCCAGTCGTTTCCGGGCGCCGAAGGCGACGAGGCGGGGCTCGGGCTGCTCGATGTCACGACGACCGTCGGTGCCGGGCCTCGCGCGGTCGGTGAGCTGTTGATCGAGCCCGACGCGTCCCTCGGTCTGCCGCTCATCTCCGGCTTCGAGAACCATCAGGGAGTGACCGCGGTCGGCCGCGATGCCCGTGTGCTCGGCCGGGTGCTCGAAGGGGTGGGCAACGGCCGGCCCGAGCGCCCTGCGGAGCGCAAAACCGACCCCGGAGCACCGACTGAAGGCGCGGTGGCCGAGCGCGTCGTCGCGACCTACGCGCACGGCCCCGTACTGGCCCGCAACCCGGCCCTGGCCGATTGGCTGCTGGCGATGATCGTCGGTCCGCTCGATCCCCTCGAACACGAGGTCGTTGCCGCGACCGAAGAGCTGCGGCGCGAGCGCCTCGCGGCGACCCGGTCACGGTCGACAAGACCGGGCTGAATCGGGCACACTCAACGCATGGAAACACTCGATCTGTGGATCACCGCCCAAGGAGACGTCGACTATCGCGCGGGGTATGCCGCGCCGACGGTCGTCGCTCGGGGCAACTGCACTAGCCGCATGATGTCGCCGCGCGAGTTTCCGTTGTGGTCGCTCACGGCCGAGCTCGATGCCGGCGTCGAGCTCGAGTGGAACGCGACGCACGGTGACGAAGCCGTCTACGTCAAGAAAGGGTCGTTGTCGATCGACGGTCGTGTTTGTCCCGTCGACGGCACGCTCATTCTCGAGGCCGGTGTGCCCGCGCTCGTGCGCGCCGACGAGCCGACGACCGTTGTGCACTTCGGTCCGTGGGACCCGAACCCGCCGACGACCGGGGCGTACGGTCCCCCCGCCGAAGAAGGTCGCACCGTGCACGTCGTTGGCCCCGGTGGCACCTACGCGTTGATTCAGCCGGGACGAGCATCCAAGTTCTACGCCGACTCCACGTTCCCGACGTCGCGCATCACACTGCTGTACACATCGCGCGAAGACGCGTACCTGTCGTCACCGCACAGCCACTCCGAAGACGAAATCATCTACTTGTTGTCGGGCGCGATCCAGGTGGGTCAGACCATCCTCGAGGCCGGCGACGCGATCGGCATTGCCGGTGACCGGCGCTATCGCTTCAAGGGCGGCGAGCACGGCTTCGGCTTCCTCAACTACCGCCGCGACGCGTCGTACATGTCGATCGAAAAGGACAAGCCGCCGTTCCTCGAGGGCGGCGCACTCCACGACTTCGACAAGGTGATGGACCTGCGTTAGTAGCCGATCGCGCGGTCCCGCTACCGTTTTTCGACGTGCCAGACGGTCGGTTGGGCGGGTAGATCGGTCAGGCGCACTTCGTACAGCAACTCGCGCCCGTCGCGATAGCGCCGTAGGTTTTCGAGGAACACCTCGGTGGCGCGCACGAGCCGGCCGTTGCCACCGCCCGACGAGTGCGGCGACATGATCACCTTGGGATGCGTCCACCACACGCTGTCGCGCGGCAAGGGTTCGGTTTCGAACACGTCGAGCACCGCGCTCGCCGGCGCATCGCGTGCGAGCGCCTCGAGCAGCGCAGCTTCGTCGACCAACCCCCCGCGCGCGACGTTGACGAAACACGAGCCGGGCCGCATCGCGGCGAGGAACGTCGCATCGACGAGATGACGGTTGCCGTCGTTGAGCTCTGCCGCGATGACGACGACGTCGGCGCGGGCCACCGCGTCGAGCATGCGATCCGACGCCAGGATCTCGTCGACTGGTTCGGTGCCATCGGGTGTGCGGCGCACTCCGATGACGTGCGCATCGAACGCGCGGGCCCGTTGCGCCACCTCGCGCCCGATCGAGCCGAGGCCAACGATGAGCCACGTCGTGCGCCACACCTCGCGGAACGGCACGTGTTGCCACACACGCGCGGCGCGCTGTTCGGCGAGACGCTGCGGTTGTTGGAACGAGGCGAGCACTGCCTGCATCACGTACTCGGAGATCGGCACGGCCGTCACGTGAGCTCGCGTGAGACGGCCGCCCCGCTCGAGCTGCGTCCGGAAGGCCGGGGCCTCGACGCCCGCGGCCGCCGATTGCAGCCATGCGAGTTGCGGTGTGTCGACCACGATCTGCATACACGCCTTGACCGGGCCATAGAAGATGTCGTTCGAGATGAACACGATGTCGACCGGCCCGTCGTCGGTGACCGTGCCGTCGGGCAGCAGCCGCACGAAGGTGGCGTCGGGCGCCGCGGCGAGTAGCTCGTCGCCGTAGTCGCGGAAGATGGCTTCGCTGACGAGGATGCGCATCAGGGGTTCGAGTTGATCGCGCGCCACACGCGCTCGGCGGTGAAGGGCATGTCGAGGTGGCGGACACCCAGGTGCGACAGCGCGTCGATCACCGCGTTTTGCACCGCAGGAGTGGAGCCGATGGTGCCCGACTCGCCGATGCCCTTGGCCCCCAGCGGATTGCGCGGTGTCGGCGTCTCCATCGGGTGCCGTTCGAACGAGGGCAGTTCCGCCGCAGAGATGATGCCGTAGTCCGCGAAGTTGGCGGTGAGCGGATTGCCGAGCTCGTCGTAGCGCACCTCTTCGATGAGCGCTTGCGCGATGCCCTGCGCGAGACCCCCGTGCACCTGACCGTCGGCGAGCAACGGATTGACGATGACGCCGCAGTCGTCGACCGCGACCAGTCGTTGCACGGTGACATTGCCGGTGTCGCGGTCGACTTCGACGACGGCGACGTGCGCCCCGAAGGGGAAGGTCGCACCGCCTGGCTTGAAATCGAACTCTTCGACCAAGGGAGCGTCCTGTGCGCTCGCGATCTCGGCCCATCCGACAGATTTCGCCGGTGTGCCGACCACATGGAAGTTGCCGTTGTCGATATCGAGTACCACATCGTCGACGTTGGCTTCGAGTTGATCCGCCGCCAGCTTGCGTGCGGTCTCGACGACCAGATCGGTCGCGCCCGCGACTGCCGAGCCACCGACCTGCAGTGAACGCGATCCACCGGTGCCGCCACCGCGCGGGATCTCGTCGGTGTCGCTCTGGTGGTATTCCATGCGCTCGATCGGAATGCCCGTGCGCTCACTCGCGAGCATCACGAATGCGGTGCCGAGCCCTTGGCCGTGCGACGAGACCCCTGAGCGCACGATCGCACCGCCGTCGTTCTTCACCTCGAAACTCGCCCATTCGCCGCTGCCCATTGGGTTGGTGACCTCGACGTAGGACGCCAAACCGATGCCGAGCATCTTGGTATCACCGGCGCGACGGCGCGCGAGTTGTTCGGCGCGGAGGTCGGCATAGCCGGCCGCGTCGAGTACGCGGTCGATCGCCGCGGCATACTCGCCGCTGTCGTAGGCCGCGCCGGTGGGCGTGGTGTACGGGAACGCCGCCGGATTGATCACGTTGCGCCGGCGCAAGTCGCCCGGGTCCATGCCGATCTCGACGGCGTACATGTCGACGACGCGCTCGAGCGCGGCGGTTGCCTCGGGACGGCCTGCCCCGCGGTAAGCGCCGACCGGTGTGGTGTTGGTGAGCACGGTGACCGCTTCGGTTGCGACCTTTTCGATTGCGTACGTACCCGACGCCATCAACTTCGTGAAGTTGGGGAGCAACGCACCGAGCGACGGGTAGCCGCCGCTTTCCTGAATCACCTTGAGGGAGTACGCAAGGAAACGACCATCGCGAGTGCCACCGAGCTTTGCGTATTGGACCTGCGCCCGGCCGTGCGCCATGGCGGTCATGTTCTCGGTGCGGGTCTCGAACCAGCGCACCGGCCGGTTGTGTTTGCACGACAACCAACCAACGAGCAGTTCTTCGGGCGACGTGCCGCCTTTGGCGCCGAAGGATCCGCCGACGTCGGGCGTGATGATGCGCACCTGCGAGATGTCGAGCCCATTGAGACGGGCGATGCCGCCTTGCGCGCCGAACACGCCTTGACCCGCCGCCCATTGCGTGAGGCGCGTGCCGTCCCAGTCCGCGGCCGCGACGCGTGGTTCCATCGGAGCCGGCGCCAACCGGTTGCTGATGATCCGTGCTTCGACGATCACTTCGCAGTCGGCGAACAGGTCATCGGGGCCTGCCAGTGGGATCTCGCACACGATGTTGGTGCCGACTTCGGGGAAGAGCAGCATCTCGTCGGCGCACGCAACCTCAGGATCGACGACGACCGGCAATGGGTCGTAGTCGATCATCACCAACTCTGCCGCGTCGACACCGGCCTGACGGGTCTCGGCCAGGATGGCCACGATCGGTTCGCCGACGAAGCGCACCGTTTCGTGCGCCAGCATCGGACGCAGCATCGCCTGGTTCATGAACGGCATCATCGGTGGCGACGGCGGCATTGCGAGATCGGGGAACGTGTACACGGCGACGACACCATCGGCCGATCGGGCGTTTTCGACATCGATCGAGCGCAGCCGCGCGTGCGCCATCGTCGAGCGCACATACGTCACGAACAGCGCATGATCGAGGCGGAGATCGTTGATGTAGCTGCCGCCCGCCGTGAGCATCTTCGGGTCTTCGATCCGCTTGACCCGCGTACCGAGAATGCTTCCGCTCATCGTGTCCCCTTCGCTGGCCCACTGCCATCTTCATGCGGGCCGCGTGGCCCTGCCAAATGCACCTGCGAGCGCAGAGCTATGGGGCGACGAGGGGCCACGGCTGTGCCCGCTCGATGAGGGCCGCCGTCTGCAACAACAGATCCTCGCGAGCCCACGCCGCGACCAACTGCGCGCCGATGGGCAGGCCGTCGCTGGTTTGCGCGGCAGGGACGCTGATCGCTGGTTGCCCCGACACGTTCCACATACCCATGAGCCAACCGAGCTCGCGGCGCATGTTGGCCATGTCCTGGGCACTCGGATCGAACGGCAATGCGCCGATCTTGACCGGTGGTTGGGTCACGGTGGGGGTGAGCAGCAGATCGAAGTCGTCCCACCACGCATGCAAGCGTCGTCCCCAACCGTGGAGCCACTCGCGGGCGGCGACATATTGCGCGCCGGTGACCAATCGCCCGTTGTTCACGCTCATGCGATTGCGGGGCTCGATCTCGTCGAGTGTGATCTCTCGGCCAAGTCGGGCCGACCATGCGTCGAGCTCGGCGGCGATGCAGGCGGCGACCACGACGCCTTGTTGTGCGACCGCCTCGACCTCGTCGAGCGCGACCGGCGCGGCCTCGACGACGTCGTGACCGTGTGCGGCGAGCAGATCGGCGATCTGGCGAATGGAACGCGCCACCTCGGGATGCGCGTCGATGCCCTCGTTGGCGCCGCGCAGCCGTACGCCGACGCGCAGGCGCGGCCGCGCTTCCCGCTCAGAAGGCCGCTCGAGCGGCGCGCCGTCGAGCGCTGCCGAGAGCGAGGCAGTGAGCGGTGTCGTGTAGGGATCGCCGGGAGAACTGCCGCACACCGCGTCGAGCACCGCGGCGCTGTCACGCACTGTCCGCGTCACGAAGCCGTCGGTCGAAAGGCCCGCCCAATGCTCCGCGCTGTCGGGTGCGTTGGAGATGCGGCCTCGCGTCGGTTTGAGCCCGACTAGCCCGCAGAACGCCGCCGGCGTGCGCACCGAACCACCGCCGTCGGTGCCGTGGCCGATCGCGACCATACCGGCCGCGACTGCGGCTCCCGAGCCACCGCTCGACCCGCCCGCACTGTGATCGGTTGCCCATGGGTTGCGCGTCGGCCCGTACGCCACGGGCTCAGTGGTCGCGTGGGTGCACAACTCGGGCACGTTGGTGCGCCCGACGATCACGAAACCGGCGCTGATGAGACGGTCGGTCAGCCAGCTGTTCGCGGGCGCGCGGTAGTCGGCATCTTTGGCGGCCTGCAGACCTTCGTGCAGCGGTTCGCCCGCGATCGGGCAGGTCGAATCCTTCACGACGATCGGCACGCCGCGGAATGGGCCGGCGGTGCTGGCTTCGACACGGCTCGATTGGAGACGGCGCGCTTCTTCGCGTGCCTGCGCGAAGCGCGTATGGATGACCGCGTTGATCGCCGGGTTGACTGCCTCGATTCGCGCGATGGCTTCGTCGACCAATTCGAGGGGAGAGCACTCACCGCGCCGCACCATCGCGGCCTGAGTCATTGCATCGTTCACGACGGATCACCCAACCGAACCGGCAACTGCTCGAACCGGCGCACCCGCAGGAATGGTACCCACTGTGGCGAGTCGGTCAGCACCTCGAGATCGGGATAGCGAGTGAGGATGACGTCGAGCACTTCGTGCATCTCGACGCGCGCGATCGCTTGGCCGAGGCAGAAGTGCGATCCTCTGCCGAACGTGAGGTGTGGCTTGGTTGTGGCCTTCGCGCTCGGGCCGGCTTCGTAGCGATCGGCGACGAAGTCGTCGGCATCGTCGTAGGCGGATGCATCGCGGTTGGCCGCCATCACCGACAACGCCACGCTCGTGCCGGCTTTGACGGGTACGCCGCACAGCTCGAAATCTTCGCCGGCCGTGCGCCGTAATTCACCCGACGGCGGCTCGTAGCGCAGGATCTCTTCGATCAACGCGGGTGTGACAGTGCGCAACCCGTGCGTCCACAGCAGCCACAGCCCGATCGACAGTGCGCTGCGCGAAGTGTCGAGTGCGCCGAGCATCAGGTTGACCACGAGTGCGACCAGTTCGTCATAGCTCAGTCGATCGCCCCCTTCTTCGGCGGCGATGAGCATGCTCATCAGTGACTCGTCGGGGGCGCGCCGCCTGTGCTCGATCATCGCCACGACGTAGTCGCCTAACGCGAACATCGCGTGTTCGGCGCGAACGCGATTCTCGTCGGGGATCGAGTCGGAGAACATCAGCCCGATGTCGGCCACCCATTGGTGGAATGCCCCGTGATCGTCGCGAGGCACGCCGATCATGTCGCAGACGATGGTGAGCGGCAGTGATTCGGTGATGTCGTCGATCAGATCGATCGAATCGCGGCCGTCGTAGACCTGCAGGCGCTCGACGGTCAGTGCCCGCATGCGGGCACGCGTGCCGTTCGCGGCGCGTGGGGTGAACGCCCGGCTCGCAAGGCTGCGCAACCGTGTGTGCACCGGCGGATTGGTGTTGAGCATCGCCAGCTTCCACCAGTCGTACAACGGCCCGCTCGTGATGCCGTGCCGCGTGATGAGCACGTCGTAGTCGTTCACGAAGCGCGGATCTTTGAGCGCCGCATCGACGTCGGCATAGCGCAAGAGCATCGGCGTGCCGAACGCATCGAAAGCAATCGGGCTGCGGACCCGCGCCTGGCGCAAGATCTCGTGCGGATCACGCGAGAACGCGAGATCCGTGGTGTCGACGACGATCATGCCACCAAGTTAGGCGACGAAGGCGAGCACCTGGGCGAGATCGGGTGGGGGATGGAACTCGACGCTGTCGTCGTCCTCGTCGAAGATCGTCGGCACCCAGCGCAACTGGCCGTCACGCCACCAGTACACGTGCGCACTCACCGAGCGCGGACCTTCGAGGTGCAAGAGCCGCGCGTTGAGGACCAGTGGCTCGACGGCGTTCATGACGTCGGCATCGCGTATGACGTGCACGAGCAGCGTGCTGCGCCGAGGCAGGGCGACCAGCGCACCGAACGGACCGACCGGCCCGACGAGGTCTTCGAGCCAGCGCACGCGGCTGGCGGTGTAGAAGTGTTCTCCGTGCACGACCGTCATCGGTCCGCCGGCGATCTCGATGGTCGCGACATCGATCGGCTCGGGATGGCGGCGCGTGTTCGCCCACGCTCGTTCCCAGATCTCCTGCTCGCTCATGTCCCAGTCGACGAGATCGGTCGGTGCGAGTGACCGGACCGACGCCGGCAGGTCGGCGACTACCGTCGCGATCACGCTCTCGGCGTAAGGCATCTGCAGCGTGGCGATGTCGGTGGGCAGGTAGTCGTCCGGTACGAGCAGCACGCGCAGTGCCGGGAGCACCTTGCTCTTGTCGGTCGGCATCTCGTCGATGCGGGGGATGCGCGTGATGTGATGAGCCACGATGGGCGCCCACTCGACGTCATCGGCCTGTCGGCATTGCTGCGCGAGGTTGACGAGTCCGAGGGTGATCTGCATCTCGGGCAGCGTCACTTCACCAGGCGCCGCGAACTCGGCGGTGTAGCCCTGGACAGCGAGCTCGCGCCGGACGAGATCGTTGAAGGTGTCCCATTCGCCCTGGTCGAAGAATCGAAACGACAGGGGCACGGGCCCGAATCGGCCCGTCTGCGTCGCGAGTCGCTTCGACCGTCGCATGTGCCTCTCCACCGTCTGCTCGGCGCCCTGGCCGGGTGCGCGCCAGAAGTGGGTAGCCATCGGCGCTTGGGTGGAGGGTTTGAGGGGCCGATCAGCTCAATTCGCGGAAGAACTCGCGAATCTCGTGCGCCAGCGCCACCGGATTTTCGAGACCGGGGAAATGCCCGCCGTCGTCGATCACCGTCCAGCGGCGGATGTCGTAGTGCGCTTCGGCCAGTTCCCGTGGCGCACGATTCATCTCCTTGAACGCGGCCATACCGAAGGGCACCTCGATGCGGCCCGGCTGCGCGATGAGGTTCATCGCGGAGAAGGTCTCGTAGTACATGCGCAGTGACGGGCCGATCGTGCGCGTGACCCAATAGATCATGATCGTGGTGATCAACTCGTCCAGCGTGTAGCGGCGCGAGAGCACCCGGCGGCCGTGCTCGTCGTCGATGTCGCTCCAGCGCCACCACTTCTCGAGGATCCACGCGGCGAGTCCGACGGGTGAATCGGTCAGCGCGAACGACGCGGTTTGCGGCTTGGTGCGTTGGAGATGGACGTAGCCCCACTCGCGGTCTCGATAGGCGAGCACGCGGTCCCACCACTCGCGCTGCTCGGGCGTCAGCGACGCCACGTCCACCGGCGGCGCCAGCATGTTGACGTGAATGCCCGTCAGCCGATCGGGATGGCGCGCGCCGAGTGCGGTCGTGACCGCGGAACCCCAGTCGCCCCCGTGCGAGCCGAATCGTTCGTAGCCCAACTCGGCCATCACCTTTACCCAGAGATCGGCGACCTGATTGGCGCCGAAGCCGCGCGTGGTCGGCGCGCTCGACCATCCGTAGCCGGGCAGCGAGGGCATCACGACGTCGAACGCGGCAGTGGCGTCGGCGCCGTGCGCAGCGGGGTCGGTCAACGGCCCGACCAGGCGGTGCAGTTCGTAGAAGGTGCTCGGCCAGCCGTGTGTGAGCACCAGGGCGCGGCCGTTACTGCCTTTGCCCTTTGCATGGATGCAATGGACGTCCATGCCGTCGACGGTGACGATGAACTGCGGCAGCTGGTTGAGCTCGGCTTCGACGCGCCGCCAGTCGTAGTCATGGCGCCAATGGTCGGCGAGCGCGCGCAATTCGTCGATGTCGGTGCCGTAGTCCCATCCGGCGCCGGGAATCGTCTGCGGCCAGATGGTGGCGTCGAGGCGGCGATGCAGATCGTCGAGGACCTCTTGCGGGACCTCGATACGAAATGGCCGCACGCTCATAGATCGCTCTTGTGGAGTCCGTTACCTCCGTAGCGACCGGATCCGGTCAACATCACCGTCATGGCACCCGTGTGGCAACGGTGCTTGCGACCCGCCGCGGTCAGCTTTGCCAGCGACACGGCTGACTTGTCGACGGCTTCTTGAATCGAATCGAGATGCGTGTCGTAGAGCGTGATGTGGTGTGCACCATAGGTATTGCGCGGCACCCGCTCCCATCGCGTCATGGCCGAGAACGCACCGGATTCGAGCATGTCGGGCACGTGCTCGCGGTCGTACCACTCGTCCCACTCGGGCTCGACCTCGGGGTCGTTGCACAGCACGTAGGTCAGGATGTGGCCCTTGAGGTTGGGGCCCGGCTCGGTCTTGTCGCGGTGGGCACCGTGGGCCGTGAAGACGTGGGCGTCGATCACCGAGTGGTTGGGATGGACGCGCCCGTCCTTGCGCAACCGCAGATCACGGGCCACCAGTCGCTCGACCTGCGCGAGCACATCGGGCTGATCGAACTCGTAGATCGTCACATAGCTGAAGCCGATGCCAGGCATGCCGGGCTGCGGCTTTTGCGTGAGCTCCCAGCGGGTGACCACCCAGGGCGCGTCGTCACCGCGCAGCAGATCGGGTAGGTGGGTGTCGTCGTACCACGCGGCCCACTCGGCTTCGGCCGCGGGCACATTGCACTTCACATACGAGATGAGTAGGCCTGTCGTGCGTCCCACAGCCCCTCCGAAGGTCACCGAATTATCAAGAGAACGTAGCAGCCTTCAGCACTTGGGCAGAGTGGTTGCCGCGTCGTTGTTGATGAAGTACTCGTCGCGAGGACGCAGGTCGAGATTCTCTTGATCGCTCGCCACGCCGGTCAGGACGGCGCCGTTCGTGTAGCAGAAGGTGGGCGCAGCGGCGATGAACTGCTCGAGGCGTCCCCGCTGCTCGTCGGTGAACGAACCGGGGGCCGCGGCCGCGAGTCGACTGATCATCGCCGATCGGTCGAGCACGATGGGCGAGCGGCTACCGACGAAGAACACGGATCCTTCGTCGTAGTCGTCGACGCGGAACGCGATGACGTACGGGAAGACCTGCGACGCGGTGTTCGCGACGCGCGGCGTGGGGACCCACTGCGCAACGATGCCGTCGTCGTTGAGGTGCGTGTTGATCAATTCGTAGAACTCGCGTGAATACAGGCTGCCGCTGAAAGCCGAGGTGGGGCGCAGCGTGTCGACGGTGATGATGTCGTAGCGATCGTCGCGCTCGAGGAGGAACTTGCGGCCGTCACCGACGCCCTGGATGTAGCGAGGATCGTCGAGCATGAGGGAGAACTCGGTGCGGCCCCGCGCGGCGAGTTGATGGATGAGGTCGTACTCACCGCCGCACAACTCGACCGTTTCGACCTCGTCGAGGCGTGGGTCTCGCAACATGCCGTAGGTGGTCGATCCGATACCGAGGCCGATCGCGAGCGCCCTCTCGGGATCCGGGTGCGCCAATGCGGGCACGAGCCCTATCAACACGTGGAAGTCGTCGAAGGGATGCGCGTTCTGGATCGACGCGTTGATGTAGAGCAGCGCCCTTTCGCCCTCGAACTTGACCGTGGCGGCGCACGCGTGGTCTTCGGCGATCAACACCTCGTCGTTGTCGGCCCCCTGCATGAAGGCCCAGAGGCGATGATTCGACGGAGAGAGCCCGACGACACTGGCGAGCAACACGACGACCAACGCCATTGCGGCGACGCGTCGGGGTCGTGCGGTCAGCAACGCGGCAGCGACGCCGGCGACGCCGAGCGCGAGCGTCAACAAGCGATACGTGCCCGCCGTGCCGAAAACGTCGATGAGGACGAAGCCGGTGAGCAGCGTGCCGACGACGTTGCCCACGATGTTGGCGAACATGAGCGTGCCGGTACGGCGCCCGAGCGAATCGACGTGATCGGAGACCATCGCTTGCACGAACGGGAACGACATGCCCATCAGCAAGACCGGCGCACCCATCAGCCCGAGTGGGATCGCGCCGTAGACGCCGACCACCGTTGCCCAGTCTTTGACGGTGTCGATGGTGCCGAAGCCGCTGTTGTAGCCCTCGCCGGCGAAGTAGTTGCGCAGCTGCTCGTCGAGATACCCCGACAGGGGGAGGACCCGCACGAGGATGACAATCGCGAGAAGCGCGGTGATGCCGACCGCGAACTGCATCCAGAGAAACCACCGGCGAGGATCGCCACCGCGTCGCAACAGGCGTGACCCGACCGCGGCGCCGACGCCGAAGAGCAAGAGGTACAGCATGAGCACGTGGGCGAAGCTGTAGGAGTTGGAGCGCATCTCGGCGTCGATGACACGGAAGAACAACTGCTCGAACCCGAGCGCAACGGCGCCGGTGAGACCGTAGATGGCGAACCACGGCCAGACGCGCTCGCGCCCCGCGCCTCCACTGACGCGCTTGCCGCCGGCGGGCGCCGCGGTCATCACTGCGGCGGCGACAGGTTCGCCCGCGCTTGCGGCCGATGTTGTCGCCGCGGCTCGATACACGAGGTAGATCAACAACGCGGCGATCACGTTGAGTGTGCCCGCGATGCGCGTGGTGTTCTCGAAGCCGTAGGTGCCGAGCAGGTACCAACCGGCCACGGCCGCGCCGGCACCCGCACCGATGGTGTTGACGCCGTACATGCGTCCGATCAACGGGCCGGCGTCGGTGACGGTCGATGTGACCGCCCGCGCCACGAGTGGCAGTGACAGACCCATCAACGTCGTCGGCACCAGAAGGATCGCGGTGTTGAAACAGAACGACGCGAAGGTGCTCGAGAGGTGCGGCACGAGTTCGCGGTAGAGGTCGTAGAAGAGCAACAGGCTGATCCACGCGAAGACACCGATGCCGACGTTGGCGAGCGCAAAGCCGATCAGTGAACGGCGGGGGCCGAGCCGGTCGGCCAGCCATCCGCCCAACAAGCTGCCGAAGCCCAACCCGGCCAGGAATGCGGCGACCACCGTCGTGGTCGAGGCCAGATCGACGCCCGAATGCAGGGAGATGACTCGCTGCCACACGACCTGCAACGTGAGCGCAGAGAACCCGGTGAGCGCGAAGATCGGCCCCAGTACCACCGCCAGCCGATTGCGCATCCGGGTGTTTCTAGCGCGTGGCGGCAATCAGGCAGGAGTCGTCGACGGCTCGTTCGTGTAATGCGATTCCGGTAACGTCGATCGGGGTTCGGAGGAATGATGCCGCCAACGAAGCAAGACGAATTGCCGCCACCGCCCGTGCTCCTCGATTTCGACGGGCCGGTAGCGATCATCAGTAACAATCGACCCGAGGTCCACAACGCCGCCTCCGACGCCTTCAATCGACGGCTGTGGGAGGTTTTCTACGAGCTTCACCTGCGCGACGACATCCGTTGTGTGATCTGGCGCGGCAATGGCAAATCGTTCTCCTCGGGGCGCGATCTGCGCGAGCTCGGCGGTGCCCGCGACGGCGGCATGAGCCATCTGCAGCACATCGAGCGCGGTCATGGGTGGACGCAAATGCTGTTCAGTTGCCCGGCACCGATCATCGTGTCGCTCAAAGGCTGGGTCATCGGTGGCATGTTCGAGCGGGCGCTCTTGTGCGACCTTCGCATCGCCGGCGAGACGGCCAAGCTGTGGTTGCCCGAGTTGATGCACGGTGTGGTCCCCGACTCCGGTGGCGTCGCACGCCTGTTCCAGATTGCCGGCCACGGGCTGGCCGCGGACATGGCCCTCACCGGCCGCGTGATGGAGGCCCACGAGGCACTCGCGCACGGCATCGTGTCGAGGGTCGTCACCGACGACGAGCTCGACGCCACCGCGCTCGAGATGGCCCACAAGATCGCCAAGTTGCCGGCATTCAGCGTCAAACTGTTCCGCCGCGACCTGAGCCGTATCGCTACGCACCTCGTGCAGCAGTCAATCGAAGAAGAGGCACTCCTCGAAGCGCAGATCTACCACTCCGACGACTACCGCGAGTTCAAGGCGGCCAAGGCCGAGGGACGCGATCCCTCGTATCACAATCGGTGACCATGGCACGGATGACCTTGCCGTTGCGCAGTGCGGCGTTCTGGCAAGACCCGTATCCGGTGCTCGACGAAGCACGCGCGCGCGGACGCACCGCGGTCAGCGAATCCGGTGAGCCCGTCACGTTGTCGATCGACGATCTCGAGACCGTGTCGGGCCATCCCGCGATGGCACCGCTCGGGCTCGATGCACTCGATCGGCTCGGTATCACCGAGGGCCCGTTCCGTGAGTGGCGGCGTCTGTCGCTCAACGCGCAACCGGGCGACGATCACACGCGCCTACGCGCGCTCGTCGGTCGGGCGTTCACGCCCCGGCAGGTTCAGCGGGTGCGGCCGCTCGTGCGCGAGCACGCGCACCGGCTGCTCGATGCGGTGGCCGGCGCGGGCGAGATGGACGTCATAGCCGATTACGCCCACGACATTCCGCTCTATGGCATTTGCGTCTTCCTCGGGATCGACGAGCACGATCGCGACGAGATACAGGCGTTCATGGTCGGCACCGACGAGGGCTTCGCCTGGCCGATGACCGACGAGCGCAAACAGCGCGCCAATGATGGCATCGTCGCGCTGTACGGATACGTCGATCGGCTCGTACAGCGCCGACGCCGCGACCCGGGCGACGACCTCGTGTCGGCACTCGTGCACGTCGAAGAAGCAGGCGACCGCCTGACCCCCGATGAACTGCTGGCGATGGTGGTCAACATCATCGGTGGCGCCGTCGGCTCGAGCGAAGCCGCGATCTCCAACGCCGCCTACTTGTTCTCTGCTCATCCCGACCAAGCGCAGATCGTGCACGACGACCCGTCGATCGACCGCGACGCCGTCGAAGAGTGCCTGCGTTACGCGCCGCCGTTTCGTTCCACGCGGCGCAAGGCACTCGCACCGGTCGATGTCATCGGCCTACATCTCGATGTCGACGACACGATCTTGGTGTCGCGACAGGCGGCCAATCGCGACCCGGCCCGCTTTGCCGATCCGCATCGCTTCGACGTTCGCCGTGGCGATCATCGTCACGCCGCGTTCGGCCACGGTCCCCACTTCTGTCTCGGCCAGGCGCTGGCGCGGGCGAACCTCACCGAGGCGATCCCGATCATGGTGCGCCGGTGCGGCGATCTCGAAGTGACAACCGATCCGATCCGTCGCGAACCGTTCGGACCGGCCGAGAAGTTCGAAGAACTGCGGGTGCGTTTCGTGGCTCGGCCTCGTGATGATCTCGGCTGACTCGCACGTCATCGAGCCGCCCGATGTCTGGACCCAGCGGCTGCAGAACGAGTGGGGCGAGCGTGCTCCACAGGTACGTCGCGACGACGACGGCAACGACTGGTGGTATGTGGACGGCCATCGCACGAACTCGTTCGCCGGTGGCACGCAGGCGGGCGTTCGCTTCGCTGATCCCGACGCCCTCGTGCTGGCGGATCGCTTCGAGAACGTGCGTGCCGGCGCCTACGACCCCGATCTTTACGTCGACGAGAACCTCACCGACGGCGTGACCGCATCGGTCCTTTATCCCACGCAGCAGATGCAGCACTACGCCGTGCGCAACACCGTGCTCGTCGACGCCACCTGCCGGGCGTACAACGACTGGTTGGCCGAGTTCACGGCCGCGCAGCCACAACGGCTGCGAGGCGTGGCCGCGCTCAACGTCGACGACATCGAGACCGCGGCAGCCGAGCTCGAGCGCGCGGTGCTCCGCGGGTTGGCGGCCGGGCTTATCCCTGTCGGGCTCCCGGGGGGCCGCACGTACGCGGATCCGTCGTTCGATCGACTGTGGGCGGTGGCGGCCGCGCTCGATGTGCCGTTGTCGTTGCACATCGGCACCTATCGGGCGAATCCCGACCGTCAAGCTGCGCCGGTGATCCCGGGCGCGCAGTCTGCATCGGCCAAGCCGGCGCAGACCGCCTTCGCGACCGCCGACCATTGGGTGCGCCAGGCACTCGGCGACATCATCTTCTCGGGTGTGTTCGAGCGGTTTCCCGGCCTGCGCATCGTCTCCGCCGAACACGAAGTGGGTTGGCTGCCGTTCTTCGTCGAACGCATGGACTACACGTACACGCAGCGGGCCACCAAGGGTCACCGTTTCGCGGCGGGCACGTTGCCGAGCGACTTCGTGCGTAACAACGTTTGGGCGCAGTTCTGCGAAGATCCGTCGGCCGCGGCGGTCGCGCAGGCAGTCGGCAGCGATCGCATCCTGTGGGGCTCCGACTATCCGCACAGCGAAGGCCTGTTCCCGCGTTCACGCGAAGTGTTCGCCGATCGCACTGCCTTGCTCGATGCTACGGCGCGGCAACGCATCGCGACCGACAACGCCGCGCTGCTCTACCAGATCGATCCTCGATGACCGAAGACGAGCCGCGCTTCGACGGCCGCGCCGCGCTCGTCACCGGCGCGGCGCGCGGTCTCGGGCGCGCCTATGCCGAACTACTGGCCGCACGCGGTGCCCGTGTGATTCTCAACGACATCGATCACGATGCGGTCCACGCAACTGCGGTGGAGCTCGGCGTGATGGCCATCGCGGCGGACATATCGAGCGAGGCCGGCGCTCGATCGGTCATCGAGCAAGCCGGCCCGATCGATGTCCTCGTTGCGAATGCCGGCGTCTCGTGGCACCGCGACTTCGCCGAGATGACCACATCTGAATTCGATGACGCGTTGCGCCACAACCTCACGAGCACGTTTCATGTCGTGCGGGCCGCGTGGTCTCTCATGACGGCGGCCCACTACGGCCGCATCGTGACGACGGCGTCGGGCGGCATCTTCGGCATCGCCGGGCGCGCACACTATGTCGCGGCCAAGGGCGCGGTGTTCGCGATGACCAAGACGCTCGCGATCGAAGGCGAGCCGCACGGCATCCACCTCAATTGCGTGTTGCCGTGGGGTTCGACGCGCCTGGCGCGCGAGGGCAGCACCGCGCCCCCGGCAGGTGAGGCGGCGGCAGCAGTGGCGTGGCTGTGCCACGAGCAGTGTGCGATCACCGGCGAGGCATTCACCGTGGGGGGCGGCAAGATCGCCCGCGTGGTGCTCGAACGAAGCAGCGCGGTGCCAGCCGACCCGACCCGCATCGCCGCGCAACGCGCCGCCTTTTCAAGATTGATGACGGGCTGAGACTTCCCCTGCAACTCAGTTGACGGCATCGTCAGTTCCGCGGCGAAGCCGCCAGTCCGTTGCGGCGGAGCCGCACAAGAAGGCGTTATTCGACGGCGACGGGTTGTTTGTCGAAGCTGCGCTTGAGCGGCACCTTCGGGATCATCGAGAACACGACCAGCGTCACGACCAAAACGGGGATCACCACGCGCGTCGATCCGGTCACCGCGTCAGCGAACGCGCGGCGTACGCCGGTACGCACTGGTTCCGGCAAGCCGCGGATCGTCGACGGCCGTCCGCGCAGTGCCGCGGTGTCGGGTAGTCGATCGATGTTCTCTTGTCCGACGTACTTGGGAATCAGTCGATCAACTCGGTGCGAGTACACCGCGCCGATCACGGCCGAGCCGACCGAACCACCCAGTGAGCGAACGAAGGCGAATCCGGCGGTCGCGACACCAAGGTCTCGGTAGTCGACCGCGTTCTGCACGATGATCGTGAGCGACGGGCCGATCTGTCCCATGCCGAGACCGGCGATCATTACCCGCACCGCGACTCCCCAGCGAGTGGTGTGAACGTCCATGGTGCTCAACAAGACCGCGGCGACCAACATGATCGCGACCCCGCAGATCGGATACGGCTTGTAGTTGCCGGTGCGGGCGATGAGCCGGCCTGACGTGATCGACGCGGTGGTCACCGCGATCATCATCGGCAGCATGAACAAACCCGACTTCGTGGCGCTCACGCCGTCGACGACTTGCAGGAACACGCCCGTGTAACTGTTCATCGAATACATGGCGACGCCGATGATGAAACCGCCGACCATCGTGGTCCGCACGATCTGGTTGCTGAACAATGTCATCGGCAGGATGGGCTCTTCGGCTTGCAACTCGATGAGCACGAACAGCAGGGTGCCTATGGCAGAAATGGCGAACAACGCAAGCGTCACGGCGCTGCCCCAACCGTATTTCTCGCCCGCCCACAGCAGCGAGAAGGCGAGCGGAGTCGTGGCGATGACCAGTGCGGTGGCACCGAAATAGTCGATGGCTCGGCGTGTCGCCACCCGCTCGACATGCAGATAGCGCTGCACTGCTGTCATCGACGCGGCGCCGATCGGGAGATTGACGAGGAACACCCACCGCCAATTGAGATGATCGACGAAGAAGCCGCCCGCCAGTGGGCCCATGAGGGCCGCGAGCATGAAAGTGCCGGATATGTAGCCCTGGTACTTGGCCCGCTCGGCCGGTGGGAGCACGTCACCGACGATCGCCATCGGCAGCGTGTTGAGCCCGCCCGCGCCGAGACCCTGTATCGCCCGGAAGAGCACGAGTTGCCACATGTTCTGCGACAGGGCGGCGAGCACGGATGACGCGATGAACAAGGCGATGTTGATCTGGAAGACGCGCTTGCGACCGTAGATGTCGGACAGCTTGCCGATGATCGGTGTCGAGATCGTCTGCGTCAGCAGATACGACACTGCGATCCATGGTGCCTGCGACAAGTTGCCGAGATCGCCCACGATCGTGGGGATGGCGGTCTGCACGATCGTCGCGTCGAGCGCGGAGAGGAACATCCCGGTCATGACCGCGATCATCAAGATGTGGATCTGTTTGGGCGCGAGACCGCTTCCCGTCGGCGCCTGCTCTATCTGCACGAAGCGTTATTTCGCGTCGAGACCGAACAATCGCACCGCGTTACCCCGGACGATCTTGCGTGTGGTGGCGGCGTCGAGATGGCCGAAGAGCTTTTGCGCGACTTCTTTGGAGTTGGGCCATGTGCCGTCCTGGTGCGGGTAGTCGGTCTCGAACATGATGTTGTCGACACCGACTCGATCGAGCAGCTCGAGCCCGACGGAGTCCTTGAAGAAGCAGCTGTGCATCTGCCGGTAGTAGTAGGTCGAGGGTGGCTCGGGAGTGTTGTCCCGCACGTGGGCCCATCCACGATGGGTGTTCCAGATGTCGTCGATGCGTTCGACGACGTAGGGGATCCAACCGATCTGCGCTTCGGCGTACAACAGCTTGAGATCGGGATGGCGCACCAATACACCCGAGAACAAGAAGTCGATCATCGACATCGCGCTGTTGGTGAAGATGCCGGTAGCCGTCACGCCCTCGGGTGCATCCGAACTGGTGGTCATCGTCTTGGTGCCGGAGCCGATGTGCATGCACAGCACGGTGCCGGTGTCGGCGCACGCGGCCCAGAACGGCTCCCAGTAGCCCGAGTGGATCGACGGCAGGTCGATCCAGGCCGGGCATTCGCTGAAGGCCACCGCACGGACGCCGCGCGCCGCATTGCGGTAGATCTCCGTGACGGCGAGGTCGACATCCCACAACGGGATCAGGCACAGTGGGATGAGGCGACCGTTGGAGTCGCCGCACCATTCGTCGACCATCCAGTCGTTGTAGGCCTGTACGCACAGCAGCGCGAGGTCTTTGTCCTTGGCGTTCTTGAAGAGCTGTCCGCAGAAGCGGGGGTAGTTGGGAAAGCACAGCGACGCTTCGACATTGTTGACGTCCATGTCGGCCAGTCGCGCCTTTGGCTGCCAACAGCCGGGGCGCATGTCCTCGAACGTCACGCCCTCGAGGCCGATCTCGTCGGGCGAATACCCCGCCGCAGCGATGAGCCGCTTGACCGAATACTTGTGGTCCTCGAAGAACCACCAGGCGATCGGGTCGCCTTCGGTACCCGGCTCTTCGATATAGCCGCCACCGACGAGGATCGGTTTGCCGGTCGGTTTGTAGACCACGTGGGGGCCGACATCTCTGTACTTGGCGGGCAGCCGGCTCGTCCAGAGGTCGGGGGGTTCGACGACGTGGTCGTCCACGCTGATGATCGGTGGGATCTCGATGTCGGCCATGGTTCCCCCTAGTCGCCACCAGTTTGCCCTCTGCGGCAGCGACTGTGTCGAACGGGGCCCTTATGCCTTGGGGCACCCACCGGGGGTTTACGATGGACCCATGGCGCGACGGCCGGCACGGGTCTACTCACGGCTGACCGAGCCGCTGGTGCGCGACAACGGCGCGCTGCGCCCGGCAACCTGGGATGAGGCACTCGACCGCGCCGCTGCCGGGTTTCGCCGAGCGCTCGACACCAAAGGCCCGCAGGCCTTCGGCATGTTCAGCTGTTCGAAGGCCACCAACGAGATGAACTTTCTCGCGCAGAAGTTCGCCCGGGCGGTGATGGGGACGAACAACATCGATTCGTGCAATCGAACTTGACACGCTCCCAGCGTCGTCGGTCTGGCGGCAGTGTTCGGAGTGGGTGGCGGAACGTCGTCCTACAAAGAGATCGAAGCGACCGACGTGATCGTGTTGTGGGGATCCAACGCGCGCGAGGCGCATCCGATCTTCTTCCATCACGTGCTGGCGGGGGTGCGCAACGGCGCGCAG
Source organism: Acidimicrobiales bacterium (assembly GCA_039934635.1). Lineage (GTDB taxonomy): Bacteria > Actinomycetota > Acidimicrobiia > Acidimicrobiales > WLNW01 > DATLFA01. The sequence continues at coordinate 49,679 of JBDTLT010000009.1, read as the reverse complement.
CTGTTCGTCGTCGACCCGCGGCGTACCGCGACCGCGCAGTTCGCCGACATCTGGGTCGGGCTCGACGTCGGGACCGACATTGCACTGGCCAACACGATGGCGCGCGAGATCATCCACCAAGGCCTTGCGCACCGTGACTTCATCGAGCGAGCCACCGTCGACTTCGATGCGTACGCGCGCTCGGTCGAGTCGTGGACGCTCGAGCGGGGCGAGATGGAGACCGGCGTGCCCGCCGAAGTGATTCGCCAGGTTGCGCACGCGTACGCCCGCGCGCCACGCGCGCAACTGTGCTGGACGCTCGGCATCACCGAACACCACAACGCGGTCGAGAACGTGTTGGCGCTCATCAACCTGGCGCTGCTCTGCGGCCATGTCGGTCGCTACGGCTCGGGCCTCAACCCGCTACGCGGTCAGAACAACGTGCAGGGCGGCGGCGACATGGGCGCCATCCCCCCGCGGCTGCCCGGCTTTCAAGACATCACCGACGCGGATCTGCGTGGCCAGTTCGACCAGGCCTGGGAGTGCACCGTGCCGCCGAAACCAGGTTGGACGTTGACGCAGATGTTCGAGGCAATGGGTCGGGGCGACCTCACCGCGCTGTACGTCATCGGCGAGAATCCGGCGCAGAGCGAAGCCGACGTGACCCACGCGCGACACTTACTCGAAGGCCTCGACACTCTGGTGGTGCAGGACATCTTCTTGACCAAGACCGCGGAGATGGCCGATGTCGTCTTTCCTGCGGCCGCAGCATGGTGCGAGAGCGAAGGCACGGTGACGAACAGCGAGCGACGCGTACAGCGCGTGCGCAAGGCGCTCGACCCACCCGGTAACGCACGCGACGACATCGAAGTCCTGTTGCAACTCGCGTCGCGAATGGGCCGCGACTGGCGTTACGGTGACGAGCCCCGCCAGCGCGCCGAAGCCATCTGGAACGAGGTGCGCTCGTTGTCGCCGATTCACGCGGGCATGTCGTACGCGCGCATCGAGGCGTTGGACGGCATTCAGTGGCCGTGTTACGACGACGACACAATCGAGCCGTCGTTCCTGCACGGGCGGCTGTGGGATGACGATCCCACGCGTAGAGGCCGGCCCGCTCCGTTCAATGTGGTGACCCACGACCTTCCCGTCGACGAGCTCACCGAAGACTTCCCGCTGCGGCTGACCACCGGTCGCCGCCTCGACAGCTACAACACCGGCGTGCAGTCGGGCAGCTACGCGTCGCCGTTACGGCTCGGCGAAACCCTCGACCTTTCGCCTGAGGACGCGCGTCGCCTCGACATCGCCGATGGCCAATCCGTAAGGGTCGTCTCGCGTAGAGGTGCAGTGGTGGCGCCGGCGCGTGTCGACCACGCGTTGCGCGCCGGGCTCGCCTTCATGACGTTTCACTTCTCGGACGATGTGGACACCAATGTGCTCACGATCGATGCTGTGGATCCGCGTTCCGGTACTGCCGAGTTCAAGGCGACCGCCGTGCGGTTGGAGAGGTTGTAGATGGAGCACGTCCTCGAGGCCGAAGCGACCGACGCCGAGCGAGCGGCGGTCGACGCGGTGCTGGGTCGGTCGGCGTCGTCGTGGGAGGGAGGCGTGCGCAGTGAGCGTGACCTGCGGGCGTCGTTCTCGCGGGATGACCGCATCCACGGTCGTGACCTCTTGTTGCCTGCGTTGCACGCGCTGCAATCGCGTGTCGGCTGGATCAGCCAAGGAGGCATCGGCTACGTGTGCCGGCGCCTTTCGATCGCGCCGGCCGATGCGTACGGCGTCGCGTCGTTCTACGGATTGTTCTCGCTCGAACCGAGCCCCGCGCGCGTCGTGCACCTTTGCACCGATCTCGCCTGCAAACTGAGTGGCGCCGACACCATCGTCGATCAGCTCCGTGCGGGCGAACCGCCCGCCGGGGCGCGCACGATGAGCAGTTGGCACCCGAGCCCTTGCCTCGGGTTGTGCGAGCGGGCACCCGCGGCACTGGTGATCCACGCCGGTGACCCGCCGTACGAAGCGCCGCTGCCGTTCGTCGACGCCGACGCGATCCGTGTCTCGATGAACGGCGCGGTCGCGCCTCAGTGGGCGCACGCGGCGAGCGTGCCCCAACGCGATACCGAGGGCCTGGTGTTGTTACGCAGGATCGGCGTCGTCGATCCCGCCAGCATCGACGAGTACACGGCCAACGGCGGCCGGCGCGCGGTGCAACGAGCCTTCGAGCTCGGCGCGGAGGGCGTCGTGCGCGAGGTGCTCGACAGTGGGCTCGTCGGGCGCGGCGGGGCGGCGTTTCCCACCGGCCGCAAGTGGCAGGCCGTTCGCGAGCACGAACGCCAACCGCACTTCGTCGTGTGCAACGCCGACGAAAGCGAGCCGGGAACGTTCAAAGATCGCGTGCTCATGGAGGGCGATCCCTTCGCCGTGATCGACGCGCTCACGATCGCCGGCTACGCCACGGGCAGCGCTCGGGGTTACATCTACCTGCGGGGCGAATACCCGCTCGCGTGGGAACGGCTCGACCACGCCATCGCCACCGCCCGCGCCGCCGGATGGTTGGGTGACGACGTCGACGGGCACGGGTTCTCGTTCGATATCGAGATCCGGCGCGGGGCGGGCGCCTACATCTGCGGCGAGGAGACGGCGATCTTCAACTCGATCGAGGGCTATCGCGGTGAACCCCGCAACAAGCCTCCGTACCCGACCGATGCCGGCCTCTTCGGCGTACCGACCGTGGTCAACAATGTCGAGACGCTCGTCAACGTGTTGCCCATACTCGAGCGCGGCGCCTCTGCCTTCGCCGCCACTGGTACCGATGGCTCGAACGGAACCAAGCTGTTCTGCGTATCGGGTTGCGTGGCCCTGCCGGGCGTGTACGAGGTCGAATTCGGTGTGTCGCTGCGCGAACTACTCGAGATGGCGGGCGGGGTACGCAGCGGTCGGGCGCTGCAATGCGTGTTGCTCGGCGGCGCGGCCGGCACGTTCGTGCGGGCCGACGAGATCGATGTCGCGCTCACATTCGAAGGCACGCGTGCGGCGTCCGCCGCGCTCGGTTCGGGTGTCGTACTCGTGCTCGACGACACCGTCGATCTGGTGGCATTTCTGCGGCGCATCGCCGAGTTCTTCCGCGACGAATCGTGCGGGCAATGCGTGCCGTGCCGCGTCGGCGCAGTGCGCCAGGATGAATTGCTCGCCCGGCTCGCGGCCGGTCAGCCCCGCGGCTCGGTCGACACCGAGTTGGCCCTGCTCGCCGACATCGGGCAGGCCATGCGCGACGCATCCATCTGTGGTCTCGGCCAGACTGCCAGCAGTGCGATCGAGTCCGCGATGGTGAAGTTCGAGCCGTTCCGGCGGCGGCAATGACCGAGCAACCGGTCGCCGCGCCGCGCCGGTTGATCGAGATCACCGTCGACGGCGAAACCCAGCGCGTCCCCGATGGCTCGACCGTGCTCGACGCGTGCCGATCGGCCGGGCGCGACATCCCGACGCTGTGTTATGGCGACACGCTGACACCGAAGAATGCCTGCCGCGTGTGCGTGGTCGAGGTCGAGGGGTCGCGCGCGCTGGTGCCCTCGTGTTCGCGACCCGTGGAGGCCGGCATGGTCGTGCAGACCGCCACCGAGCGCACGCGCCATTCCCGGCGCATGGTCCTCGAGTTCCTGGCGAGCGCGACTGACCTGTCGATCGCGCCCAACATCGATCGCTGGATGACCGAATACGGCGCGCAGCCCGAACGCTTTGGCGAGCGGGCCACCGTCGAGCAGCCGGTCAAGATCGACAACGCGCTGTACGTTCGTGACTACGCAAAGTGCATCTTGTGTTACCAGTGCGTCGACGCGTGCGGCGAGCAATGGCAGAACACGTTCGCGATCGGCGTCGCCGGGCGCGGCTTCGATGCGCGTATTTCGACCGAGTGGGACGTCGCGCTGACCGACTCGGCCTGTGTCTATTGCGGTAACTGCATCGCGGTGTGCCCTACGGGCGCGCTGATGCCGACCTCCGAATTCGAGATGCGCGCCGCGGGCACGTGGGACGAGGCGCGCCAAACCAGCACCGACACCATCTGCCCGTATTGCGGTGTTGGTTGCACGCTGACGCTGCACGTGCAGGACAACCGCATCGTGAAGGTGACGTCACCGCACGATCACGACATCACGCACGGAAACCTGTGTATCAAAGGCCGATTCGGCTTCGAGCACGTGCAGACCTGACCGCGAGGTCCGGAGAAAACTCTCGGCCCGTTCGGCGGTCGGGGCATAGGGTGCTCTGGTGCAGTTCCGGCGAGCCAACGCGCAAGACATCGATGCGATCGCGCTGCTGCATGCCGAGAGTTGGCGGAACAGTTACCGCGGTGCGTACTCGGACGCGTTCCTCGACGGAGATGTCTTCGACGACCGGCGAGCTGTCTGGTCCGAGCGCTTGGCCCGTCCGAGTGCCCGCGATGAAACAGTTGTTGCCGAATGGCGCGGCTCGATCATCGGGTTCGTCCACACGATCCTCGATCACGACCCTCTGCTGGGCGCCCTACTCGACAATCTCCATGTGGCCCACGATGTCAAGCGCACCGGGATCGGCACGCAACTGATGGCGCAATCCGCGTCTGCAGTGATGGCGCGGGCGACGAACAAGCGCTTGTACCTCGCAGTCCTCGAAGCAAACGCGCCGGCACAGGCCTTCTACGAGGCGCGTGGCGGTGAGCGCGTCGGCCAAGAGATCTCCGAGGCCCCCGGGGGAGGCAGCGTCGTCGGCTTTCTGTACGCGTGGAAAGACCCGTCCGTACTTCTTCCGGCGCCGTAGCAGCAGCACCGGAAGAAGTCGGCGGGGCTACTTCTTGATGCCGTAGTACTTGTCGAGGTGGTAGAGCTTGATGGCGTTGCCGCGGAACAGCTTTTGCGTCTCGGTCTTGTTGAGCTTGGCCCGGGCCACGATGTCCTCGGCCACCTTCAAGGTGTGCGGGAACGTCGAATCGGCGTGCGGGAAGTCGACTTCGAACGTGATCTGGTCCATGCCGATCTGGTTGCGGTTACGCAAGCCGGTGTCGTCGTCGAAGATGCAGAACCAGATGTGGTCCTTGACGTACGTCGACGGCGGTGCGGGTAGGTCGCTGCCGAAGCTCGTGTCGCCGCGCTCGTGCCACAACTTGTCGGCCCGCTCGAGCACGTAAGGCACCCAGCCGACCTGGCCCTCGCTGTACGCAATGCGCAGCTCGGGGAAGCGCTGGAACACCCCGGACATGAGGTAGTCGATCATCGATCCCATGGCGTTTTGGAACGTGAGGATCGAGCTCACGATGAACGGAGAGTCAGGTGACGTCGACGGCATCTTGGACGACGAACCGATGTGCATGTTGACGACCGTGTCGGTTTCGACACACGCCTGGAACATCGGGTCCCAGAAACGATCTTTGTCGTGCACCGACGGCAGCCCGAGGTGGTACGGATTTTCGGAGAACGTGATCGCATGGCTGCCTTTGTCGGCGCAGCGGTGAATCTCTTTGGCGGCCAAATGCGGATCCCACAAGGGAATGATCGTCAGCGGGATCAAACGACCGTGACCCGCGCCCGCGCACCACTCGTCGATCGTCCAGTCGTTGTACGCCTGGACGCACAAGAGCGCCAGCTCTTTGTCTTGGCGCTCGAGGAACGCTTGCCCGCAAAAGCGTGGCAATACGTTGGGGAAGTTGATCGACGCTTGGACGTGATTGGCGTCCATGTCTTCGAGTCGTTCCTTCTGCTTCCAACCGCCCGGCCGGATCTGGTCGAACGTGACCGGTTCGTTGTCGAGATTGGCGAAACCACTCGCCGCAGACAGCTTGGGGAACGGGTAGACGAGATCGTCGTAGAGCCACACATCGCACCAATCACCGTCGGGCACGTTGCGCTCGAACGTGAACACGCCGCCGACCATCTTCATCGTGCACTTTTCGCGCACGATGCGAGGGGCGCGGTCCTGGTACTTCGCCGGGAGGCGGTTGGTCCACAGATCGGGCGGCTCGACGACGTGATCGTCGACCGAAATGATCTTGGGTACTTCAGGGAATGAGGCCATTGGGTCCCCTCGTCGGCTGGCGGGCACCGTCGATCGTACAGCTACTGGCGCGATCGACGGGCTCGTGATGATGGGCCCAATCGTCAAAGCCCCGGGTGACCGTGACTAGGGTCGGAGGTCACTATGTCACTGTTCGTTCTCGTCCACGGCGCCTATCACGGTGGGTGGTGCTGGAGCCGCCTCGTCCCCGAGCTCGAACGCTTCGGGCATGGCGCGATTGCGCCTGACCTGCCCTGCGACGACCCCGGCGCGGGCTATGACGAGTACGTGGCGGCCGTGCTCGCCGCCATGGACACCGCGGACGCCGCCAGCCGAGCGGGTACCGCGGGCGCGGGTGGCGACGTCGTGGTCGTGGGGCACTCGCTGGGTGGCTTCACCATCCCGCTCGTGGCGCAGCGGCGACCGGTACGGCGGCTGGTCTTCCTCTGCACCGCGCCGGTAGTCGGTGGCCCGCGCGCCGACGAGTTGCGGGCGCGCATGGTGACCCCGCGCTTCGGCGCGATGGCGCGATTTCGCGACGAGCACGGGCGCGCGGTCATGAGCGCCGCCGACGCGTGGGAGGGCTTCTATGGCGACTGCGACGACGCCACGGCTGCGTGGGCGATCGCTCGCTTGCGGCCACAGGGCGCGCGTCCGATGCTCGACCCGTGGCCGATCACGTCGTGGCCCGATGCCGCTCGGTCGGTGATCCTCACACGCGACGACGGTGCAGTGTCGATCGACGCGGCACAACAAGCGGGACGCTTGATACTCGACGGTGGCGAGCCGCTTCTGATGGACGGCAGTCACTCGCCGTTTCTGTCGCGCCCGGCAGAGTTGGCATTGCTACTTCACAACACCAACGTCTGACCACCGTCGACGGGCAACAACACCCCGTTGACGTAGGAGGCCATCGGCGAGAGCAGGTACACGATGGGATGCGCGATGTCGTCGGCGACCGCCCACCGTTGCAGGGGATTGATCTCGGCCCAATGGCGACCGAGATCGGAGTCGGTCCAATTGGACGTGCGCGGGGTGTTGACCAGTGATGGTGCGACTGCATTGACGCGGACGTGCGGCGCCAACGCGGTCGCCATCGCGCGGGTGTATCCGGCGATGGCTGCTTTGTTCGCCGCGTACCACGCCGGATCGGTGCCGGCGAGGTTGCCCGCCACCGAGGCGACGTTGACGATGCCGGCATCGCGGGGTGGCGACGTGGCCATGAACGAACGCGTGACGAGCTCGACACTGCCGGCACCGAGGCGCATTCCCTCGTCGAACGTGTAAGGGTCCGCCGCACGCGGGCCGGCATTGTTGACGAGGTACCGCACCGGTCCGATGTGCGCGATCGTCTCGGCGAACGCCGACTCGACGGCGGCCGGGTCGCTCACGTCTGCGACGACGAAATGCGCACGCGTATCGGCGACACCCAGGGCGTCGACCGTCGCGCGCGCGTTGTCGGCGACGATGTCCCACACCGCGACCCGCAACCCCAGCGCGGCGCAGGCAAGCGCGGTCGCCCGTCCGATGCCACTGCCGGCGCCGGTGATCACGACCGCGTCGTCGGCAAATCCCAAACGAGCAAGATCCATGGGTGCGCACCGTACCCGCGTCGTAGGGGTGACGTTGTCGTGAGGGCGTCTCGACTCGTGCGGTATGTCGGTGGGCCGTGACCCGCCCGTTAGACTCGTGTTCAGTACTGCCGATCGGGGGTTTGCCGGTGCCTGAAAATTCGGGCGGTCTCGCACCTTCCGACGCGGTCCCCGCGGGGGCCGCGCTCGGCGGGCTCACGACGCGTGACCTCGTTGCGGCACGCCTCGCGGCGCGCAGTGAACCGCTCGTCCGGCGTCCCCCGACCAACGGTCGGGCGAGTGCACCGACCGCATCTGTTGCACCGGCGCCCCTCGCCGGTCTTGCTGCCGGTGACGGCGACACGGTGGTGGCGCTGACGCCGATCCGCAAGCGCATCGCGGCGAACCTGACGCATTCGCTGTCGACCGCAGCCCACACCCTCGTCGTCGTCGAGGTCGACTACTCCGCCGTCGAGTCGGTGCGTACGGCCAACAAAGTGTCCTACCTACCGTTCGTCGGTCGCGCGGTGGTCGATGCCTTGCGCCAGTTTCCCCATGTGAATGCCTCACTCGGTGACGACGTGTTGATCGTCCATCGCGAGATCAACCTCGGCATCTCGGTCGATCTCGACTTTCAAGGCCTCGTCGTGCCGGTGTTGCGCAATGCCGGCGGGCTGCGCCTCTTGGCGATGGCCGACCGATTCCGTTCCATGGCCGCGAGCGCACGCGCCCGACAGTTGAGTGCTGATGATCTCCGCGGTGGCACATTCACGATCACCAACGCCGGCAGCTATGGCACCGTCGTCACCGGGCCGATCATCAACCCTCCACAGGTCGCGATCCTCTCGACCGACGGTGTGCACATGCGGCCCTGCGCAGTGGCCGACGGCGCCGGCGGTTGGTCGGTGGGCATCCGACCGATCGGCAACCTCTCGTTGTCTTTCGACCACCGTGCGTTCGACGGCGCCTACGCGACGGCATTCCTCGCGCTTGTGCGTGACATCCTCGTGCAGCGTGATTGGGAAGACGAGATCTGATGGGCTCGCCTCGAGAATTGCCGCACGGCGTCGCCGCCGACGAGGCCGTTGCCGATTTCCGGCTGGCAGCAACATCGCGTGCGATCGATGACCGCGAGATCAGCCTGCAAAAACAGTCGAAGGTCTTCTTCGAGATCTCGGGCGCCGGCCATGAGGCATTGGGTGTCGGGTTGGCGCGCCATCTTCGTCCCGCCCACGACTGGTTCTTCCCCTACTACCGTGATCTCTCGCTCGTGTTGGGTCTTGGTGTCTCGCCGTACGACACGCTGCTCCAAGCCGTCGGCGCAGCCGACGATCCCGCGTCCGGCGGTCGCATGATGCCGGCGCATTGGGGCGACGCAAAGTTGAACATCGTCACGCAGTCGAGCCCCACCGGCAGCCAGATGCTCGGCGCAGTCGGTTGTGCCGAAGCGTCGCGTTACATCGTGAACCATCCGGGCATGCCCGGCTGTGTCGCGCACACTGACGAGCTGACCTACGTGTCGCTCGGAGAAGGCGCGTGCTCCGAAGGTGAAGTGTGGGAAGGCCTCAACACGGCATGCACGCTCAAGTTGCCGTTGCTGATCGTCGTCGCCGACAACGGATGGGCGATATCGGTCCCTGCTCGTGATCAGGCGCCGGCGCCGATCGATCAGATGGTCATCGGGTTCCGTGGCCTCAACATCTTCCACGTCGATGGCGGCGACTACTTCGCGGTGCGCAGGGTGGGCGCGCAGGCCATCGATTGGGTGCGCTCGGGTCGCGGGCCCGCGCTGTTGCACGCCAAGGTCACACGGCCGTATTCGCACTCGTCGGCCGACGCGCAGTCGAAGTACCGGCCGGCCGACGAGCTCGCCGACGAAGCGCGTCGCGATCCGCTGGTGCTCATGGGCCGCACGCTCGTCGATGCCGGGGTGCTGAGCGACGACGAAGTCGAGCGCATCCGAGCCGACGCACGTGAGGCGGTCGCCGACATCGCGCGGCGCGCCATCGAGGCGCGGCGCCCCGATCCGCTCACCGTCGGCGACCACGTCTACATGTTGCCGGCGCGTACCGAGACGACACCCGCCAACGAAGGCGACCCCGCCGGCTTCGGCGACACCATCAACCGCACCCTGCACGACATCATGGCGGTCGACGAGCGCGTTCGGGTTTTCGGCGAAGACGTGGCCGACGCACCGCCCGAGTTGCTCGACATGGTCGAAGGCAAAGGTGGCGTGTTCGGCACGACCCGTGGGCTGCAGCGCAAGTTCGGCAGCGACCGCTGCTACAACACGCCGCTCGCCGAAGCGAACATCATCGGTCGTGCGGTTGGGCAGGCCCTGCGCGGTTTGCGCCCGTGTCCCGAGATCCAGTTCTTCGACTACATCTGGCCCGCCATGCAGCAGATCAAGAGCGAAGCGGCGACGATCCGGTGGCGCTCCAATGGGGCGTTTCACGTACCCACCGTCATCCGGGTCGCGATCGGTGGTTACTTGACCGGCGGCGCGATCTGGCACAGTCAAAGCGGCGAATCGATCTTTGCGCACATACCGGGCCTGTTGATCGCGTTCCCTTCGCGCGCGGCCGACGCGGCGGGCTTGTTGCGCTACGCGTTCGAGTGTGAAGACCCGGTGTTGTTCCTGGAGCACAAGCACCTGCTGCGCCAACCGTACGCGCGTGATCCGTATCCCGGCGCCAACCACATCGTGCCGTTCGGGCGGGCGGCACGCCGTCGCGAGGGACGTGATCTCACGATCGTCACGTGGGGCGCGACCGTGCAGAAGTCGCTCGAGGCCGCCGAGCGGTTGCGGGCCGAGGCCGAGATCGATGTCGAAGTCCTCGACTTGCGCACGATCATTCCCTATGACCGCGACGCCATCGAAAGTTCGGTGCGCAAGACACACCGACTGCTCGTCGTGCACGAAGACATCGTGACCGGTGGCTTCGGCGCCGAGATCGCCGCATGGGCGGGCGACGTGCTCTTCGCGTCGCTCGACGCACCGGTGCGCCGAGTTGGTGCCCTCGACACGCACGTTCCCTACGAGCCGCTGCTCGAACGCGCAGTGTTGCCGCAGTCAGAAGACATTGCTGCCGCGGCTGCCACGTTGGTGAGCTATCACTAGCTCACGGTCGGCTACGACGAGATGACCGCGTCGACTTCGATCTCCATCTTCCACGCCGCGTTGAGCAACGCGGCCACGACGAGCGTCGTGTTGGCCGGCCGGATGTCGGCGAATATCTCGCCGTGGGCGCGGGCGACGGCGTCGAAGTCGGTTGCGTCGACGAGGTAGATGCGCGTACGCACGACATCGCCGAACGATGCACCGGCCTCTTCGAGCGCCCGCCCGATGATCTCGAAGCACCGTCGGGCTTGCGTTTCGGCATCGGGATCGACGTGACCGTCGGGCCAACTCGGTGCGGTGCCCGCCACGAAGATGCGGTCATCGACGCGCACGGCGCGGCAATAGCCCATCACCGGTTCGAACGGGCTCCCTGAAGAGATTCGCTGTACATCGGCCACCGCCGCACCCTACCCGCTCGGGGGTTTTTGGGGAGACGGTCGGTTAGGCGACGGCGCCATCGGATCGCAACGCGGCGCACTCGGTCGCGCTGTAGCCGAGCTCGGCGAGGATGGCGTCGGTGTGCTGTCCGGGGACCGGGGCCGGCCCCGCGGGTGCCGCCGGCGTCTCGGAGAACCGCGCCGCGGGCCGCGGTTGCTGCAGCGGACCGGCGAGCGGATGCTCGTCCGCGACGATGAGCTCGTTGGCGATGATCTGAGGATGGTCCGGAATCTCCGACAGCGCCACGGCCGCGACGGCGGGCACCTTGGCTTCGCTCAGGCGGCGCAGCGCTTCGCCGATCGTGAATTTGCCGGCGGCCCCTTGCACGATCTCGCGGTAGACGCGGGGATAGTCGGGATCCGAGAGACGCTTGGTCATCGTGGTGAATCGAGGGTCCTCGGCGATGTGCGCGACATCGAGGGCGCGACAGAGCCCGGCGAACTCTTCGTCGGTCACCGCGGCGATCGTGCCCCATCCATCTTTGAATCGCGTGACGTCGTACTGCGACAACGACGGCAACACCTTGACATCCTCGCCGGTCCAGGTGAATTCGGTTGCCCGGTCGGTCCACAGGAACCACACCGCCGCATCGAGCATGGCGAGCTCGATGTGCTGGCCTCCGCGACCCATTGCTCGTGCGTAGAGCGCCGCGCTGATCGCCTGTGCGGCGGTGAGTGCAGTGATCTTGTCGCAGGCAAGGTTCTTGATGAACGTGGGGGCGCCGTCGGCGCCCGCTTGGCCGTGCGCGAAGCCCGACGCGGCTTGGATCAAGTTGTCGTACACCTTCGTCTGGGCGAGAGGGCCGACCGATCCGAAACCGCTGATCGACAGATAGATCAACTCGGGGTTCAATGCGCGCAGCGCGTCGTAGCCGATGCCGATGCGGTCGACGACGCCGGGCCGGAAATTCTGCACGAACACATCGGCGCCGGCGGCCAGCTTGTGCAGCACCGCCAGGCCGTGTTCACGACGCAGATCGATGGTGATCGCGCGTTTCCCGCGGTTGGCGACCTGGAACATGGCCGTCACGCCGTTGCTGCGCGTCGAGATCTGTCGCGTCAGGTCGCCGGCGCCGGGTGCTTCGACCTTGATCACGGTCGCGCCCTGATCGGCGAGGAGTGTGGTCGCCATGGGGCCGGACAGCACGGTCGACAAATCGACAATGCGAACACCGCGGAGTGGTCCGTCTGCTGAGTTGCGTGTCGCATTCATATGCGCAGCCTGTCACGCTGTAGGGTCCGCCCGCATGCCCACCCTCACGTCGTGGCCGTACAAGCGAATTGTCGCCGTCGCGTTCGTCGTCGGTGTGTTCATGGATGTCCTCGACGTCACCATCGTCAACGTCGCGTTGCCGACGATCGGCGACAAGTTCGGCGCCAGCGCCACCGGTCTCGAATGGGTGGTCACCGGCTATCTCCTCAGCCTCGCGGTCTGGATCCCCGCCTCCGGTTGGCTGGGTGATCGCGTCGGCACAAAGCGCGTGTTCCTGTTCGCGTTGGGCATGTTCACCCTCGGGTCGGCGCTCTGCGGTCTCTCGTGGAGCATCGAGGCGCTGATCGCCTTTCGCGTCGTGCAGGGCATCGGTGGCGGCATGCTCGTACCGGTCGGCACGGCGATGCTGTACCGCGCGTACCCTCCGAGCGAGCGGGCGCGGGCGTCGTCGGTGCTCACGATCCCGAGCGTGCTCGGCCCCGCGCTCGGGCCGGTGCTGGGCGGCGTCATCACCACGCACACGTCGTGGCGATTCATCTTCCTCATCAACGTGCCGATCGGCATCGCCGCCTTCGTGTTCGGGGTGCTCTATCTGCAAGAAGGCAAAGAACCGACCGCGGGCAAGTTCGACGTCCCCGGCTTCGCGCTTTCGGCAACCGGTTTCGGTCTCGTCATCTTCGGGCTGTCCGAGGTCCCGCGCCGCGGGTGGACGGCGGCACTCTCGATCGTGCCGACTGCGGCAGGCCTGGTTGTCGTCGCGATCCTGATCCTCTACGAGTTGCGCCAGAGCTCGCCGATGTTGGCGTTTCGCCTCTACGCCAACCGCGCGTTCCGCTCCGCGAACATCGTCGGATTCATCGGCATGGGCGCATTCATCGGCAGTGTCTTCGTGCTCCCGCTGTTCCTGCAGCTCTACCGCGGCCTGTCGCCACAAGAGTCTGGTTTGACCACCTTCACGCAGGCATTGGGCTTCATCGCGATTGCCCGCTACGTGGGCATCGCGTACATGCGCCTCGGCCCGCGTCGTCTCATGGTTGCCGGCCTGCTTTTCTCGGCGCTGATCAATCTCAACTTCTTGTGGGTCGACGAGCACACCAACCTCTGGTGGATCCGGCTCATCATGTTCGGACGCGGGTTGTGCCTGCCGCTGTTGTTCATCCCCTTGCAAGCGAGCGCGTTCGCCAGCATCACGATGGCCGACACCGGTCGCGCGTCCTCGCTGTTCAGTACCCAGCGACAGGTGGCGTCCGCGGTAGGCGTGGCCATCCTCGGAGCAATCCTCTTCACGGGCATCCGCACGAAGACGGCGGCTGCGGCGGCCGCCGGCGCGACGGGTGAAGGTCTCAAGAAGGCACAGCTCGACGCGTATCACCGCTCGTTTCTGTGGGTCGTCATCTTCTACGCCGTGGGTGCGGTCGCGGCGCTCTTCGTGCGCGACGCCGATGCAGCAGCCACAATGGGGCCGCGATCGGAGCGCGCATGAAGCCGGAACGACAACGAGAGATCGTGCGCCGGCTGCTGGCGCTGCACGAAGAGAAGTCGACCGAACTCGCGCCCGAGCCGTTGCGCAACCCGGCCGAGGACTACACGAGCCCCGAGCAGTTCGCGCTCGAACAGCAGCGGCTCTTCCGCGAGCGGCCGGTCGTCGCGTGTCTTTCGGTCGATGTCGCCGAGCCCGGTGCGTTCGTGACGACCGACTGTGGTGGGATACCGATTGCGGTGGTTCGAGGTGACGACGGCCAGCTGCGCGGCTTCGTCAACATCTGCCGCCATCGTGCGTCGATCCTGCTCGACGGCAGTGGCACGTTGAACCGCAGCATCGTCTGCGGTTTCCACGGATGGACCTACGGTCTCGATGGCCGGCTGGTAGCGCAACCGTTCTCGTGCGACGGTTTCGTTTCGATCGACACCGACGAGCTCTCGTTGCGACCCGCCGCGGTGGCCGAGCGCGCGGGCTTGGTGTTCGTACGCGCCGCCAGCGACGAGCCGATCGACCTCGATGCACTGCTGTGCGGCGTCGACGAAGAACTCGTCGACTTCGAGCTGGCGTCGTTCTTTCGCTACGACAGCTGGGTGTCGTCGTGGAAGTGCAACTACAAGCTCATCCTCGACACGTTTCTCGAGGCGTATCACGTGTTCGCGCTGCATCGCCGATCAGTGGCGCGCTATTACCTCGTCGCGCCGTCGACGTGGGATCCGTTCGGGCCGAATCTGCGCTACCACTCGTTGCAGAAGAACTTCCCCGAGCTGAAGGATCTGCCCGAAGACCAGTGGGATCTCGAATCGCGCGGCACCATCGAGTATTTCATCGCGCCGAACACTATTTTGTCACACAGCGTCGACCACATGGCCGTCTACCGATTCCTGCCGCGTGCGGTCGACGAGACGGTTGCCGAGTTGACTATCTACACGCCGAAGCCGGTCGAGAGCGACGCCGACCACGAGCACTACCGGCGCACGCTCGAGCTGCATCAGAAGGTCAGCGGCGGCGAGGACTTCATCCAGCAGGAAGCCATCCAGCGATCGCTCGCGTCGGGTCTCGTCAAAGAGACCATCTTCGGCCGCAACGAGCCCGCCGCGATCCACTTCCACAACACGATGCGCGAGTTGTTGCGCTAGCGGCTGGCGTCAGCCGAACTTGTCGTTCTGCCAGGCGAGCGCGGCCTTCAGCCCTTGATCGTTGGCGATGCGGCCGAACTCTTGCGCGTCAGGCGAGTGATGACCCATCGCATTTTGCTCGCGGGCCAGCTCCTGCACGAGCGCCCGACCCATGGCTTCGATGACCTTGTTGCAGATCGATTTGTTGTGCGCGAGAAGGTCGGGGGGCACGGTGGCGATCTTGCGCGCCAACTCGTGGGTCACAGTGGCGAGATCCTCCGTCGGCACCGCCTGCATGACGAAGCCCGCCCGCTCGGCGGTGCGTCCGTCGATCATGTCGCCGGTGAGCAGCATGCGCTTGGCCCACTGTGGACCGGCGAGATACGTCCACATATGCGTCGGGGGCGATCCCATCGAACGCACGATGGGATAGCCGAACTTCGCGTCCTCGGCACACACGACGATGTCGCTGTGGAACGCGACATCAGTGCCAACGCCGAGGCAATAGCCGTGCACACTGGCGATCACCGGCGTCGGTGAGCGCCAGAGGTCGTCGAGACGGCGAAACGGTTCGAGCAATCGCAGCTCTTGTTGCAACGTGCGAGTGTCGTATTGCATGTCCATCTGCGAGGGATCGATGTCGATGCCGGCACAAAATGCTTTGCCCTCACCCCGGATCACGACCGCGCCGATCGACGGATCTCCGTTCGCCGCGAGCGCCGCGTCGATGAGCTGACCGAGTTGATCGACAGTGATCGCGTTGCGCTTCTCGGGTCGGTTGATGGTGAGATAGCGCACCCGTTCGCGGTCCTCGATCAGGATCACGTCATCAGCCATTGGTGTCCCCCTGCGTCGTCCGAGCGGGCACGCTACTCAGCGTCATCGACGCGCGTGCGATAGGTGGTGACCTGCGCGCGCTGCACTTCGGGCGAGAGCCCGAGCTCGGCACCGAGCAGCATCGCGACGTCGGCCGCAGCAGCGACGCTTGCCCGGCGCGCCAGGATGCGCGCCCGCGTGCGCCGGCTCAACACATCGTCGACCGTTCGGGCCATCTCGTGGCGCGCCGCGAAGACGACCTCCGCACGCAAGTAGGGGAGCCCCGGGATCAGTGGCCGTTCGAGACCGGCTTGGCGAGTGAGCGCGCGTACCGCGCCGGCCTCGGTGCCGAAACGCGCCGCGAGATGAGAGTCCGCCGTACCGGGCTCGAAGCGCTCGGCGCCGACGAGCGGGACTCGTGCGGTGAGGCAGCGATGACCGTGCCGGCCGAGTGCTCGAATCGCCCTATCGATGGTCTGCTCGGACATGCGCCGGTACGTGGTCAGCTTGCCGCCGGTCACCGTGATCAGGCCGCTGGCCGCGGAGTGCACGAGATGACGCCGAGAGAGATCGCGGGCGCGGCGGCCGCGCGCCCCTGACAGAGCGACCAGGGGTCGCAGCCCCGCCCAGGCGCCGACGATGTCGTCGCGCGAGATCGGCGGTTTGAGCGCCGCGTTGATCGTGCGCAACAAGTACGCAATGTCGTCGTCGGTGCAGCGAGGGTCGTCGATGGTGCCGTCATAGTCGGTGTCGGTCGTCCCGACGTAGGTGAAGTCGCCCCACGGCACTACGAACACGGTGCGCTTGTCGCCGGGCACCGGCAGCACTGCCGCGATCTCGTTGCGGATCAGCGATCGCGGCACGGTGATGTGCACGCCCTTGGCCGGACGGATCATCGGCGCAGTCGCACCCGGATCCATTGCCCGAATGCGGTCGCTCCAGACCCCACAGGCGTTGATCACCACGCGCGCACGAATTGCGATTTCGGCGCCGTCGGCCTCGACGGTTGCACCCACGACGCGTCCATCGCGATCGTGCATGAGTGACTGCACGGGCGAGTAGTTCGCGACAGCGGCGCCGTAGTACGACGCGGTGCGCGCAATCGTCAGGGTGAGCCGGGCATCGTCGGCCGTCGCGTCGTAGTACACGTACGCGTAGGCCAGTCGCGTTGCATCGAGTGTGGGAAAGCGAGTCAGCGCCTCTGACTGCGACAGCCGGTCGTGCAACTTGCCGTAGCGAAGTCCGCCGGTGAGGTCGTAGCCCCACATCGCCAGACCGAGGCCGCGGGCAAGGCGCCGATCGATGAAGCCGCCATCGTGGAAGATCGGCAAGAGGAACGGCAGCATCTGCACGAGGTGCGGTGCGTTCTCCGCCAGGATCTGCCGTTCGGCCAACGCCTCGTAGACGAGACGCAGCTCGCCGTTCTGCAGGTACCGCAACCCACCGTGCACGAGCTTGGACGACTTCGACGACGTGCCGGATGCGAAGTCGTTGGCCTCGACGAGTGCCACCCGCAGCCCCCGCGTTGCGGCGTCGAGTGCACAGCCGGCACCGGTGATCCCACCGCCGACGACGAGGACGTCGAAGGACTCGTCGGCCAGGCGCCGCAGCGACTGCCGGCGATCGAACGGAACCACGGGGCCATTGAAGTCGACTCCCCGGTTCTTCCGATGAACGCCTTGACAGTGCACCCACTCTCGGCGAGAATCTTCATGTCATTTCAATCTATTTCAGTATCTTCAATACTGCGATCCTTCGACCCACGAACCAAAGAGGACCTTTCATGCTCGGTGCACAACTCGACGATCTCAGCGCGCTCGCCGGTCAACTCGACCGCACCGGGGGCGCCATCGCGGATTGCCAATCCCGCTCGACCGCCGACACCAATCAGGTCGTCGAGTCGGTCCGCACGGCGGCCACCACCGCCCTGCAGCGCATCACCACGCAGATGGACACCTTGCGCGAGTCGGTACGGGCCGCGAGCACCTCGTCGACGTCGGCCCAATGGACCGGCGCCAATGCCGAGCGTTTTCGTGGTGCCTACCAGCAGTTCGACGCCTCGATGCAACAGGCCGAGACGACGACGAAAGAAACGTTTGCCGACTTCCACCGGGCGATCGATCAGATGGCGGCATCCTTGACGGACTACGCACAGCAGTTGGCGAGCTCGCTCGTGAACGCGCAGAGTTCGACGCAGACCATGAGCAGCGCCGTCCAAGGACAACGAGCGAACCTCGACATGGTGATGAACACCGGTCTCTCGGTCGCCTGATCACGCGATGCCCACGCAAGGTGACTTCGAACGCGCGGCCGGCGAGTTCGATCGGTCGGCGGTACTCGTCGACGAGATGTTCCTCGGCCCCCACGATCTACTCCACGAAGGTGTGCTCGTAGGTGGACTGCTCACGATCGAATTGAGCCTGTGGTTCGACCACTTGCGGGGCACGCTGCGCAATCGGGCCGACGATCTGCGCGATCTCGCGGCGACGTGTCGCCGCCGTGCCGAGACGTGTGCGGCATATCAGGCGGCGCTGGGCGAATTCGACAGCGCCAACGATGTGTATGAAGGCGAGCGGCGACGATGGGCGGTGCAAGCAGACGCACACGCCCTCATGCCCGATCTCGTCGCGGCACCCGGGCCGGCCCCGCGACGACCTGAGGCCCCGCCGACTCCGCCCGACTGGGTGTCTGCGAATTCGCACTGATGACCGATTCGATGATCATGAGACTGGACAACCGTGGCCTTCACCGGCATGCAACCCGAAGGCGTGCGCCTTCTCGCCGATCGATTGGTCGCTACGGCCGACCTTGCGGATGTTCTCGCACTCGACATCGGCCGGGCGGTCTTCGACAGTGAACTCGCGTCATCGATGCCCGAGATCATGCGGGGCCTTGCCGGCGAACTCGTGCAAACCGGAGCGGTCTTGCGCGGCCGCGCCGACACGGCACAAGGGCTGGTTCTCGACCTCGCGCTGCAGACGTCATTGCTGAGCGTGGCGCGTTCCGTGACCATCGATGCCGCGGCGTGTCGGTTGGGTGCCTCGACTGCGTTGGGCTTCGACTCGCCGTGTGATCCCGTAGAGTCGATCAAGCTGTACACCGTGGCCGCGGGCGTGTACATCCCGCTCTTGGCGGTTACCGGTCTCAAGCTCGACGCGTCCTACATGGTGCGGGTCGAACACCTGCACAGCGGCCGGCTACGCGTGACGCGCATCGAGGAGGGAGCTTTCGGCCTCGCGTCGAGCGGCGGCATGGACAGCGAATTCCACACCGGCAAGTCGACGACGACAACGGGAGCCTCGGCAAAGGCGTGGATCGAGGTGCTCTTGGCCCACGGCACGACCTACGAGATCGGTGCCGACGAGCTCGACGAGTTCATGGCCAGCGATCTGCTCGACTTCGCGGCGCGTCGCTTCACATTGCCGGGTGTTCTCGGCCAGCCGGGTGCGGTCACGGGCATCACCAAGAAAGTGGTCGGCGTCGTCGACCACCTGCCGCTGTGGAAAGCGCATGACGCCATCACGGCGCTGCGCAAGCGGCTCAACTGGACGAGGCCGCAACCCTTGAGCCAGTTCACCGAAGGCGGCGTCACCGCGGGCGTCAGCGCGGGCGCGGGGTTGAACCCGCTCGGTCCGTTGGGACCGTTGGCGTCGTTGGTGAAGAAGATCCCCGTCAAGGGCAAAGTGGGCGTCTCGCTCAACGGGCGCGCGGTTGTGGGCGTCGAACAACGCCCGGATCAAAAGACCTACTACATGGACGTCAGGGGCGAGGTCGCGACGCCGATCACGTACCGCTTGTTCGGGCTCGATCTCTCCAAGCTCGCCGGAGCCGAGCTGAAGGTCGGCCTGGTTCGCGATACCGCCACCGGCGACTTCTCGCGCATCGAACTGACGATCGTCGCCGAGATCGGTAAGAACATCGAACGCCACACTGCGGTCATCGATCTCCGCGACCCGGAGACCCATCCCGCGGCGCAGCAACTCGTCGACGGACTCACGAACCCGTTGCAGTTGCCCGACTCGCTCGATGCACTCGAGAAACTATTGGGCCACCGGGTGACGATCGAGCAAGCCACACTGCGGCGAATGGACAAGAGCACGTACGGAATGGAGTGGATGGGCAACGGCGCCAAGTTCACGGTCGAGACGCTCGACGTTCGCTGAGTTGCCATGCCGTGGCGGCTGGGCTGTGCTGGAGCGGTGCCCGACAACCGCAACGCCCACTCACTCGTGCGCCTCGATGGTGGCGAATTCACCATGGGAAACGATGGCGGCCCTGACTATCCGGGTGATGGCGAGGGCCCGGCGCGGCGGGTGACGGTCGACGCGTTCTCCATCGATCGATACGCGGTGACGAATGGGCAATTCGCGACGTTCGTCGACGCCACGGGACACGTCACCGACGCCGAGCGGTTTGGTTGGTCGTTCGTGTTCGCCGGTCTGTTGCCCGACGACTTCGTCGAGACTCGGGGGGTGGTGGGGGCCGAATGGTGGCGTCAGGTCTTCGGTGCGCAGTGGCGCCATCCCGAAGGCCCGCAGTCCGATCTCGCGGACCGCCTCGATCATCCGGTGTTGCATGTCTCGTGGGATGACGCGCAGGCGTATTGCGCGTGGGTCGGCCTGCGGCTGCCGACCGAAGCCGAGTGGGAGTTCGCCGCGCGCGGCGGCCTCGAGGGCAAGCGCTACCCGTGGGGTGACGAGGTGTTGGTCGACGGACGCCATCAGTGCAACGTGTGGCAGGGCACGTTCCCGAACGTCAACACCGTCGAGGACGGCTATTACGGCACGGCGCCGGTCGACACCTTCGCCCCCAATGGCTACGGCCTGTACAACGTCGTGGGCAACGCCTGGGAGTGGTGCCACGACTGGTTCGACGCCGAATTCCACCGTGACGGGCCCCGACGCAACCCGACCGGACCGCCCCACGGCACCCAACGCGTGATGCGGGGTGGGTCGTTCTTGTGCCACGAGTCGTATTGCTTCCGATTTCGGGTGCCCGCCCGCAGTTCGAACAGCCCGGACAGCACGACGGGCAACCTGAGCTTCCGCTGCGCCGGCTAATCCCTCAAACAAACCCATCCGCGCGCCGATACGAGGGGGATGAAACGGGCACTGGCCGCAGTGATGGCACTGGTTTTCGTGGTCGGCGCCTGTTCGGGCAAGAAGGCCGAGTCCTCGGGCGATCCGGCGCACACATCGTTGGGGCCTTCGATCGAGACGGCGGCGCCCGGCGGTGAACTGGGCTCGCCGATCCTCGACGGGGACGACAAGGGCCACTACGTCCCGCTGAAATCGTCGAGCAGCTTCGAAGCGCTCAAAGCCGGTTCGGTAACCGCCACGAACCAAAACGGCGTGTTGCTCGCGATCACGAATGGCACCAGCGGTCCGTTCGTCGTCGCGATGGAAGACGACGCGGCGAAGTACCTGCGCGTCAACAAGGGGTGGACGGTCGAGGAAGTCGGCCGCGACCCCTCGTGGAGACCGATCGCGACCGCCGGCGTGCCGCATGTCGCCGTCGGGTCAGGTTGGGTCGTTGCCTTGCGCGCGTCGACGGCCGACGTCGGCGACGACGCGCGAGAGGGTGTCGGCACCGATGTGCTGATCGAGAGCTACGACACGAAGGGCAAGAACTACTACACGACCAGCGCGATCGATTCGTCGCATTCGCTCTTCACCAACAGCCTTCAGGTCGTGGACGATCATCGCTTCAGCTTCTTGTTCGCCGACGGCGCGGTGGACGGTGACCGCATCCCGTACATCGTCCGGCGCACGGTCGACCTGACGACGTTCCGGTTCGTGGACGAGGCCATCGACATCGGTGCGACCAACCGCATGGTCAATGCATCGGCGCTCGACGACGGATACCTGGTCGATCTCCAACGTCCGAAGAGCGAGCGGACCGGTGTGTTCGTGCGACTCGAGGCGGGCGCAACCGATCCGACGCTGCAATTGACGATGAAGGAGGCGCCGGCCCCCACGACGGTCGACGGCTTCAAGGTCGAAGCCGCGAAGCCGCTCGCGCTCGTGGGCACAACCGGCGCGAAGACGATGCTGCCGGCCGACTTCGCATCCGCCTCTGTCGCCGGCGCGGTGAACAATCTCGTCTACCTGCGTTATGTCGCGTCGTCGGCGAAGGCGATCAGCGCGGACGGCCTGGCGCTGGTCGACGTGACGCGAGGAACGGTTACGACGGCGTTCGATCTGACCGGTACGAACCGCGACGCAACCGGGCCATCGGCCGATGGGTTGTGGGCGAACGGATCGTCGCGGGTTCTGTTGCTCGGTGTACCGAGTCCCTGAGACTCAGAGCGTCGGCGACGTGACGTTGACGCGAGCGGTCTCTCGCCGCTGCGGGTAGTGATCGGCCACCGCGAAGTGTTGGGTGCAACGTTCGTCCCACAAGACCACGTCGCCGACCGTCCAATTCCAGCGCACCTGAAAGTTGGGGTTGATGGCGTGGTCGGCGAGGCAGCGCACGAGCGCATCGCTTTCGTTCTTGTGCATACCGCAGATGCGCCGGGTGAACCCGCGGTTGACGTAGAGATAGCGCCGGCCGGTCACCGGATGCACGCCGACAACCGGATGCTCGGCACCGGGTTGTAGCTCGGCCGCCATGTCGGTGGCAGAGTTGCCCGACTTGCTACGAAAGGCTTTGCCCTCGCCCATGTCGTGCCAGGCCGTCAGACCGTCGACGCATCCCTTCATCGTGTCGGAAAGCCGGTCGTAGGCGGTGTACATGTTGGCGAATATCGTGTCGCCGCCACGCGCCGGGCGGTCGATCATGCGCAGGACCCCGAAGGTCGGCGGCACCGAGTCCCAGCTGACGTCGGTGTGGTACTCGTCCTGAAACGGCGGGTGGTCGACGTCGTCGACGATGTGACCGACCCGGGCGCCGAGGTTCGCGGCCCGCGCGATGGGATGGGTGTAGTAGTCGCCGAATTGGAGCGAGAACTGCAGGTGTTGGTCGTCGTCGAGGTCTTGGCCGGGGAAGAACAAGACGAGGTGCTCGAGCAGCAACTGGTGCAGTTGGTCGACCCCGTCGGGGCCGAGGGGTCGGCTCAGATCGGCTCCTTCCACAACGGCACCGAGGGCGCCTGCAGCAGGACGAACAGTGAGTACGGCATTCGGCATACGGCCAGAGTAAGCGAAAATTGTATGATGAAGGATTCCGAACGATGGGGGACATGATGTCGTTCCAGCCCACCTCCGAGAAGCTGATGCCCGATCTCTCGCCACGCGAAGAGATCGTGTTGTTGGCCCGCACCCTCTGGCGCGAGGGCTACAACGATCACCTTGCCGGGCACATCACCTTCAACCTCGGTGACGGCACTCTGTTGTGCAATCCGTGGCACCTGTTGTGGAACGAGTTCCGTGCGCACGACGTGATTCGCATAGATCTCGAAGGCAATGTCATCGAAGGCGATTGGCCGGTGCCGCCCGGTATCCCGTTGCACCTGCAATTGCACAAGCTGCGGCCCGGCGTCCATTGGGCGATGCACAACCATCCCGTCTTCGGCACGGTATGGGCCGACATGGGCGAGGTCCCGCCGGCGATGGATCAGAGTTCGTCACTGGGTGGCGGCCAGCTCGTGTTGGTCGACGAATACGACGGCGCGGTCAACGACGCGAGCTCGGCGCGCAAGGCCGTCGAAAAGATGGGGTCCGCGGAGATCGCGCTACTCGCCGGCCATGGTGTGTTCGTGCTCGGCAACAGTGCGCGGGCCGTGCATCAACGGGCGGTTGCGCTCGAACAACGGTGCAAGCACGGATGGCATATTCGTGCCGCCGGAAATCCGCTGGTCCCGGCGCTGCCGCCGTCCTACGTCGAGCGTATGGCTGCGTCACAAGGCGATAACTTCATCGGGTTCTGGGAAGCGATGGTTCGCCAAGAACTGCGAGACGATCCGCGCTTGCTCGACTGACGCAGAAGGCCAGTACCCACCACGCGTGGGTGGTGTGCGACCATGGGTTCATGGCGCTCATCGGACAACGCATCCGTCGTATCGAAGATCCTCAACTCGTGCGCGGTGCAGCGCGCTATGTCGGCGACATCGTCACCGAGACCCCCGCCCTCGAGTTGGCGTTCGTACGTTCCAACGTGGCGCACGCCCGCCTCGTGTCCGTCGATGTCGACGCCGCCCGCGAGATGGCCGGTGTGCACGCAGTGCTCCTCTACGACGACGTGTCGTTCATCCCCGGATTTTCTCCGGTGCCGGTACCCGCGGCGGCGCTTCGTCCGCCGCTCGCCAATGGATTCACCCGTTTCATCGGTGAACCCATCGCGGTCGTGGCGGCCGAGTCGCAAACGTTGGCGGTCGACGCGGTCGAAGCCGTAGTCGTCGACTACGAGCCACTCGACGCCGTGGTCGATGTCGAGCGGGCGATCGAAAGCGACGCGCCGAGGCTCTTCGCCGACCTCGCCTCCAATGAGGTTTTGCGGTTGGGCGAGTTCGAGCCCGCCGATCTCACTGAGGGCGCCGACATCGTCGTCGACGTGTGGTTCGACAACCAGCGGGTCGCGGTGGCGCCCCTCGAATCGAACAACATCCTCGCGATCCCCGACGGCGACCAACTCACCGTCTACGTGTCGACGCAGTCACCGCACGCGGTACGCGACGGTCTCGCGTCGTTGCTCGGGCTGGCGAAGGACAAGGTGCACGTGATCGCACCCGCGGTCGGTGGCGGGTTCGGCGCGAAGTCGGTCCCCGAAGCCGAGTACGTCATCGCGTGCTCGTTGGCCCGCCAACTGCAACGCCCCGTGCGGTGGCGTCAGACGCGAACCGAGAACATGTTGGCGGTCCATGGCCGCGGCCAACGACAACGCGTACGCATGGCGGCAACGCGCGACGGCATCTTGACCGCGATCCACGCCGATCTGCTCGGCGATGGTGGTGCCTACCCCGCGGTCAATGCGTACCTGGTGACGTTGACCGGACGCATGCTCGCGGGTGTCTACGCCGTGCCGCGCGCGACATCGTCGGCGATCGCAGTCGCCACGAACACCGCGCCGCCGACTGCGTATCGTGGTGCCGGTCGCCCCGAAGCCGCGTGTCTCGTGGAACGGGCCCTCGACGTGCTCGCCGGCGAGCTCGAACTTGATCCGATCGAGATCCGTCGGCGCAACTTCATCGCCAAAGACCGGTTCCCTTACACAACACCGACCGGCGCGGTGTACGACACCGGCGACTATCACGCGGCGCTCGATCGTGTGCTCACGCTCTCGGGTTATGCCGAGCGCCGACGTGAGCAAGCCGAGCGACGCGCCCGCGACGACCGCCACCTCCTTGGCGTCGGCGTGGCGGTCTACGTCGAGGTCACTGCCGGCGCGGGACCGACCGAGTTCGCCGACGTCGAGATCGATGCCGACGGCAAGGCCACCATCAAAGTCGGAACGTTTTCGCACGGTCAGGGTCACAAGACGACCTACAGCCAGATCGCAGCGGACGCGTTGGGCATTCCCTTCGCCGACATCACCATCATCGACGGCGACACCGACAAGGTCGCTCGCGGCGTCGGCACCTACTCGTCGCGTTCGGTGCAAGTGGGCGGAACCGCCATCCACGTGGCCTGCGGGCAGGTCGTCGAAAAGGCCAAGCTGCTCGCGGCGGACATACTCGAGGCCGCCGCGGTCGACATCGTGCACGACGCCAGTGGTTTTGCCGTGGCCGGCGTGCCTTCACAGCGCGTCACGTGGGCGCAGGCCGCCTCACACGCGCAGGCGCAGGCGCACGCTGCGGCTTCGCCACAAGACGACGGTTTGCGCACCGGCCTGTTCGTCGAAATCGACTGGGAGCGACCCGACTCGACGTTCCCGTTCGGCGCGCACGTCGCCGTGGTCGACATCGACCGCGACACCGGTCAGGTGACGCTCATCGATCACACGGCCGTCGATGATTGCGGCACCATCATCAATCCGTTGCTCGCCGACGGTCAGGTGCACGGTGGCATCGCACAGGGCGCGGCACAGGCATTGCTCGAAGAAGTCGTCTACGACGAGTTCGGCAACCTGCTGACGAGCAACCTCGCCGACTACGCGTTTGTGAGCGCGGCCGAATTGCCGTCGTTCACCCTCGATCACACGGTCACGCCGACGCACATCAACCCGCTCGGCGCAAAGGGCATCGGCGAATCAGGGACGATCGGTTCGACCGCCGCGGTGCACAACGCCGTACTCGACGCAGTCGCGCACCTCGGGGTGCGCCACATCGACATGCCCTGCACCGCCGAAAAGGTGTGGCGCGCCATCAACGGCGAGGGCGACGACGGTCGCCTGCGCGTGTGGCGCCGCTGACCGACCGCTACAGGTCGTCGCTCGGTTGGCCTTCTGCGGGTACCGCCGCGGTGTCGGGCTCGGCGGGTGCTGCGTTCTCGGGATCCTCGGGTTCCGATGGCCCCGATGGCTCGGTGGTAACGGGCTCGGTCGGTGCCGGTAGCGCGGCGGCGTCGTGGCTACGGACGATCGCCCGCACCATCTCGAAGAAGTCGGCGGTTGCCTGCACCATCTCGGGCGTCCAGACGCTGCCAGAGAGATTGACGGTGATGACGAGATCTTCGATTGCCGCATACCGCAGGATCGTCGTGCCGCCGGAGTGGCCGACATAGGTGAACACCGGCTGTCCGTCGGGCGTCATCGTGCACGGGCAGTAGCCGAATGTGCCGCCACCGAGTCCTGTCACCGGATCGATCGTCGTCATCGTCTTCAGTGACTGCGCGTCGACGACGCGGCCGTCGCGGTACAGCGCCGCACCCCAGCGCAACAGATCCTCCGTGCTGGTGAGGATGCCGGCAGTGGCTTGATTCGGCGCGCCCGGCGATGAAGGCAAGTGCACCAACTCTTCGAGACCCAGCGGGGCCAACAGGCGCTGGCGGAGGTTGTCGTCGAAGGATCGACCGGTGCGCTGCTCGATCAACATGCCGAGCAACAAAAAGTTGGTCGACGTGTAGGCGACGTCGGTGCCCGGCGCGAACTTCAGCGGTTCGCGCGCCGAGGCCATCACCGCCTGCGCCGGTGTCTTGACTGCGAACGGATCGCGCGCGAACTCCGCGGTATCGCGATAGTTGACGAGCCCACTGCGGTGATAGAGCAGATCGCGCACCGTCATCTTGCCCGCGTAGGGGAACGACGGCACGTCGCGCAGCACGGGCAACGGTTCGTCGAGACTGATGACGCCCTCTTGCACCAGTTGCATGAGAAGTGCAGCGGTGAATGTCTTCGTGATCGAGCCGATGTCGAACGTCGTGTCGAGCGTCGCGGACACACCGGCGCCGTCGACACCGCTGGCCCGCTGCCAGAGGAACTGGTTCGGACGCGTCACACCCACCTCGGCACCTGTGATGCCCCAGTGCTCGATCCACGCGTCATACATTTCACTGAGTTGCGTGCTCATCGAAGCCGACGCCGCGGGCGCGAGTGCCGCGTTGGTGACCGGGATACGCGCCGGAGCGAGGTCGGTTCGCTGGACTGGCGAGACGGCACCCTCGACCCGAACAACGGGCGCATCGAACTTCGGTTTCGGCGGCGCCTGTGACGGAACCGTGAGTTGGCGCGCCGCGAAGATCTCTCCCGCCGTGTCGCGTTTGACCGAGATCGAGGTGAGCGACACGACCATCAACGCCAGCCCCGCGAGCGCGGGCACCCATCCGTATCGACGGGTGTGCAGCGGTGCCGGCCACCAGCGAATGGTTTTGCGGCTCGCGACGTCCTCGATCGATCCGAAGATGATCACGAGCAGCGACGTCACCGCCACGGTGCCGAGCAACAGCGCCGTGCTCCAGTAGCCCAAGGGCAGGCGGCCCACCCGACCGATCGCCACGAAAGAGATGACGATGCCGACAGGATGCCAGAGGTAGATCGTGAAGCTTCGTTGCGACAGCAATGAGATGGCGCCTTCGAATGGCCGCATGGCGGCGGCGCGTTCGAGCGACGGCAGCGCGGCGAGTGCGACGGCCAACCACGCCAGCCCGACGAAGAGGTGCGCAGGGTGCGAGTTGTTCACGACGTGCTTGGGCACGGGCTGTGTGGTGATCCACGCCGCGGCGAGGACTGCGCTCGCGAGAGCGATGCCCCCGAGGTGCGGCGATCGCAAGTGCCGGAAGGTGCCCCATCGATGCAATACGCCGAGCGTGAAGAACATTGCGTAGAGCGCGACGTCGCCTGATTGCCAGACGAGGTCGGGAAGGGCGGCGATGTTCCACGAAGGATGACGGCCGACGAGGTCGAGCGCGAGAATCGCCGTGACGCAGCCGGCGAGCAGCAGCGCGGGCCGCCGGCGTGCCGCGGTCAGCAACAGCGGTGCCGCGAGCAGCACCCACAGCATCGCCCGGACGAACCACAACGGCGCGCTCAGGTGCCCGCCCTCCCACGGCGAACCGTTGGGATCGGCCAGTGGGATGAACCAGAGCCACATGCCGCGCCACGGCACCTTGGTGGCGCCGGTGCCGTCGACGCGGTGGGCGATGCTCATCGCGAGGAGACATACCGCGCTGAACGCCCAGAGGGGCACGAAGATCCGCCGCACGCGGTTGCGCACGACCTCGGCCACCGGTCGGCGTTGGGCCGACTTCGCGAAGAGGCTGCCCGTTACGAAGAACATCGTCGGCACCGCGGCGATCACATAGGTGATGGCGGCGTTGCCGTAGGTGTGCCACAGAACGACCCGGACGAGCGCGATGGCGCGCAGGGCGTCGAGTGCGCGTTCTCGATCCTTCGATGCCCCACTCGAGCGACCCACAGTCGATATGTCGGCCAGAAATGCCGCTGTCGTGAGGCCGTTTTCTCAAGATGGACCGTTCTGACCTTGTATGTCGAGTGTCACTTGTGCTCTTCTTGATATGTGCCTGATTGGATTCTGAAGGGAGCGCGCGCACTACTCCCTTTTGCGGTTGCCTCGGCCATCGCAATGGCGGTGGTGCCGGGGGCTACTGAATCCGGGGCGCAGACCAACGTTCTCGGCACGTCCGAAAACGCGAGCACGACGACTACCAACGCCAGCGCCGACACGGCGGTCGAAGCACCGGATACGTCGGCGGTCTCGGCCCCGACGACGGCGCCGCCGACTTCGACCGGCCCGGCCTCGACGACAACGGCGGCCCCGACGACGGCGCCTGCCCCGCACCTTTCGCCGGCCGACGACATCCTCGCGTGGCCCCTCCCCAACCCGCTGGCGGTCGGCGTTAACGAGCAGCAGATGCCGGTCGGCGGTTTCAGCCGCAACTACCTCGCGGTCGTTCCTCCGCCGACGGCCAAGCCTCACTCACTGCTGATCGTGTTGCACGGCGTCAACGGGCGCGGCGCCAACATGCGCTCGATGGGATTCGAGCCGAGCGCCGCCGCCAACGGCACGGTGGTCGTCTATCCCGACGCCGTCGGGGGTAGCTGGAACGACGGGCGCGCCGGCATGGAGCCGCTGCAAGCCGGCATGATCACCGACGACGTCGCTTTCTTGCGAGCGCTGATCGACGAGATGGTCAACCGCGCCAATGTCGATGCAACGCGCGTCGCGGTTGCGGGCTTTTCCAACGGCGCGCTGATGGCGAGTCGGGTCGCGTGCGACATGCCCGATCGCGTCCGCGGCGTCGCGTTGGTCGGCGGTACTGCGGGCCAGAACAATTCGCAGGTCTGTCTGCCCAGCCGGTCGATACCGATCGTCGAAGTGCACGGCACCAGCGATCCGGTCGTCCCCTACACAGGCGGCAAGGTGGCCGACAATCAAGGCCGCAAGCGCGGCAGCGTGCTGTCGGTGGCCGACTTCGTATCGTTCTGGTCCGGCACGTGTCACTGTACGGGCACTCGCGAGACGCCTATCAAGGCCGCGCTGGCGGTCACGATGGTCGAGGCGCAGGCCTGCACCCCCGGCAGCCCGGTCGTGCACTATCGGGTCAATGGCGGCGTCCACGAATGGTTCCGCATTCAGGGATTCGACACCACCAAAGTCGTGTGGGATTTCCTCGCCGCCAACTCGTTCGCGTAGACCAGTTTCAGCTTCCGCGTCAGCGGTAGTTGCCGGTGTGGCCGAGTGAGTAGCGCCCCGGTTGGGGGAAGTACGTGAGGCCGTGCGGCGCGGATCCCACGGGGATGCGGGCCAACAGCTTCCATTCGAGCACGTCGATGGCGTAGACGACGTTGTGGTAGCGACCCGACAGCCACAACACGAGGCCGTCCGCCGAAACGCTGCCCATGTCGGGCGACCCGCCGCCCGGTATGAAGTACGTGAAGGTGACTTGGCGCGTCGCTTGGTCGATGACGCTCACCGAACCCGCGAGGCGATTCGAGACGTACATCGCCTTGGCGTTGCGGCTCGGGTAGATGCCGTGCGCGCCCGCGCCGGTCGGGATGAAGCCGATCACCTCGAATCGTTCGCCGTCGACGACGTGCACACCGGCCTTGGCATTGTCGGCCACGAGGTAGGTGAGGCCGTCGCTCATCACCCGCACGTCCTGGGGCACCGAACCGGGGATGGTGCGCTCGGCGACCACCTCGAGTGTGGTGACGTCGAACTTGATCAGCTGGCTCGAGAACTCACAGCTGGCGATGAGATACGAGCCATCGATCGAGTAGTCCGCGTGGTTCACGCCTCGGCACGGTGTCTTCACTTTCTTGACTTCGGCGAATGTCTTGGCGTCGCGCACGGCGATGGTGTTGTTGCGCTCTTCCATCACGAGCGCGTACTTGCCGTCGGGCGTGAAGTAGAGGTTGTACGGGTCGTCGACGGCGATGTTCGGGCCAGGCTTGCCGGTCTTGGGGTCGATGGGTGTGAGTGAGTTACCGGAGTTGTTGTTGACGTAGAGCGTCGTCATGTCCCATGACGGCACGACGTGTTGCGGTACGGCGCCGGTCGAGTAGCGGTCGATCACCTGGAAGGTCGCGGGGTCGATGACGGTGACGTCGTTGCTGTTGTTGCTGGGCACATACACGAGCGGCTTGATGCCGACGTTGCTCGCGGCCATCTTGTCGGTGCCGGTCTCGGCGTAGACGTTCTTGGCGTCGGTCAACTGCGGCATGCCGGCCAGCAGAGGACGGCCGGTCGGCGATCCGATCGTGGTTGTCGTCGTCGAGGTGGTGGTGGTCGATGTCGTCGTGGTCGCCATGGTTGTCGTCGTGGTCGACGACGTGGCGGCGGTCGTCGACACCGAGGTGGATGTGCCGGGCGCGGCGTCGGGCGACGACGAGCATCCGGCCGCCACGAGGAGTGACACGGAGAGCAAACCGACACGGATGCGGAACATCGGGCAAAGTTAGCGAACGGCACATCCGGCACCATCACGAAGGTCGCCTTCCAAGGAGAAACTGATGCTCACACCGCTCGACGATTCGCTGTGGCATCAGATCGCGAGCCCGTTCGAAAATGTCGGGACCAGCGACCACCGGTTTTTCGACCGCATGTGGTTCGCGGTCTACGACCCTGCCGGTTCGGGCGCCTTGCAGTTCACCATCGGCGTGTACAACAACATGAACGTCATCGACGGCGGATTCGTGGTCATCCGGGACACGACGCAGTACAACCTACGCACCTCTCGCTCGCTTCGGCCCCGCTTCGAGCCGGCGGTGGGCGCCATGCGCATCGATGTCGTCGAGCCCTTCGAGCACATCCGACTCATCGTCGAGCCGGGAGAGCATCACGTGCACGGTGAACTGCATTGGCGAGCAGTGCTGCCGCCCGAGTTGGAGAAGCCCCACGTGGCCCGCATTCGAGGCCGCCTCAACGAGGATTACCAACGGCTCGACCAGGTCGGCGTGGTCGACGGTGAGCTCGTCGTGCGCGGTGAACGCTGGCCGGTGCAGCAGTGGTGGGCCTGTCGCGATCACTCGTGGGGCGTGCGTCCGGGTGTCGGTGGCTGGGATCCCATCACGGGGGCGACGCCGCCGGTGTCAGAGGTGGGCACCTTGTTCGCGTTCTTGTTCTTCTCGACCGACGACTACGCGGGCCACGTGCAGATCATGGAACGGGGCCGGGAACGCGTGTACATGACCGGCTTGCTACGCGAACGCAACGCGCCCGATCGTCTCGACCTCCATGTCACCACGGCAGAGATGGCGTTGCGTTTCTTCGAGGGGACACGGCGCATCGAGCAAGCCGATTTCGCGGTGACGTGCGACGACGGGCGATCGGCGACGTTCGTGACGAGCGCGCTGGGTTCGTCGATCGCCATGCCGGGCCTTGGTTACAGCGGCGGCTGGAACGACGGTCGCGCACTCGGTGCGTGGCGCGGCGACCAATGCGACGAGATCGATATGTGGGAGGTGCGCCATCCCGTCGACGTCGTGCATGAGGACGGTACCGTCGACCGGCCGGTGCATCGCATCCAACCGGTGACCGTCGCCGGCACTACCGGTGCGGGCACCGGCAGCCTCACCCTTATCGCCAACGGATCCCTCCCGCAATACAACCTCTAAACACCGCATTCTGGTGGTGTTCGATACGTATATACACCTATCGAACACCACAAGAACGGGTCTGGGGTCAGGGGCGCGCGGCGACGGTGAGGTCGGGGCTGGCTTCGATCACGCGGGTCGATGTCTTGTCGTGGGGGACGATGCGCCACGTCTCTTCGTTGAGGCTGACGATGTCGGATCCCTCCGGCGCGGTCCACACGCGGAGTTCGCGTGATTCCGACTGCCCGAGCGTGTCGGTGAACAATTCGAAGCCGACGACCAACGTCGCGGGCGCGTTGACAAACGCCAGCGAGAGCAGGCCGCCGCCATCACAGCCGTTGAGGAAAACATTGCCCCGGCGCATGTCTACCGCGACGCGCACTGTCGATGCGGCCGGCGTGACCGCGCACGTCTGTCGATTGGTGCCGTCGGTCTGCACGTACGCGTTGACCCGCGTGACCTCGGCCGGTACCGGGGCGCTCAGGGCTCGGCGCAATTCGGCGGACTTCACCGCCACCACTTCGCGGACCGAGGGGCGGAAGGTGAGTGGGACACGGGTCGCTTCGACGGCTTGCAGGCGGTACAAGCGCCGGTCGGAGTAGCGGCGGGAGAGTTCGATGTTCTCCGGGCCTCGATCCGCGGCGTACAGGATCGGATCGCGAAGGTCGAAGTCGTTGGTCAGCCAACTACGCGGATGCAGCAAGTACGACCCGTCGGGTGTGATCGGCAGAATGACGA
Source organism: Acidimicrobiales bacterium (assembly GCA_039934635.1). GTDB lineage: Bacteria > Actinomycetota > Acidimicrobiia > Acidimicrobiales > WLNW01 > DATLFA01. The sequence goes on along the minus strand of JBDTLT010000009.1, from coordinate 16,814 downwards.
CGGCATTGTCGTCGACGACCGAGTCGATCGCGGCTTGCTCGGCGCGGTAGACGTCGGTGAAATGATCGTTGCGGTCGATCTTGTCCGGCAACTCGATCAAGGTCGCCGCGATCATCGATACGAACACCAATGTCGCCAAGGACTTGCGCCGTACTGCGAGTCGGTCGAGCGCGACCGCCGCGAACACGACCGTCGGTATCAACAGCGCCATGTAGTAGTGCGGACCGATGAGCTTGCGTCCGTTGACGATCAACAGGTTGCCCCAATAGAAGAGATAGGCGAGGGGGAAAAGCACGCCGATGGCGACCAGCAACACCGTCGTCGTCTCGCGCCGGCGCTGCCACAGACCGTGGAGGGCGAGCGGAACGACGATGATGGAGCCGAACACCCAGTGCGGCAATGCCCGCATGTTCTGGTGCAGCGCCTTGAGGCCGTTGAGGAACGTGGCGTCGATCAATGGTGATCCGGCGACCACGTTGCGCCTGCCGAAGCCGAAGGAGTTGTTGCCGCCGATCGCCCACAGCGGGAATCGCAACGGTTTGCCGGTGAGTTGCGCGTTGTACACGAGCATCAACGCGACGATGGGCAGCGCGCCGAGCGCCGGCCAGAGCAATTGGCGCAACGCCCGTGCGAAGTTGCGTTCGCGGACGATGAGGAACAGACCCATCGCGACCCCGAGCATCAGCCCCTCGAGCGGGCGGGTGAAGACGAGCAACCCGAACACGAGCCCGGCGGCGGCCAACCGGCGGGCCCGCCGTCCCCTCGTCGATCGCAGGCCCGCGAGTAGCAATGTGAGCACCGCCATCTCGAGGGCGACGGCAAACAGATATTCGAGATACAGCGCGCTCTGAATGACCGCGAACGGCGACAGCGCAAAGATCGCAGCCGCGATGACGCGCGCCCGCGGGGAGAGACCGAGTTCGCCACACAGTGCGTAGACGAGCAGCACGCTGGCTCCCGCGATGATGCCGAGAGCGACCCGCATCGACCCGAAGACGAGATCAGACAGCGCCAGCAGCGCCGGGAACACGGGCTGGAACACCAGAACCAACTGTTGGTCGTGTTCGGACGACATCCACGGACGGAAGAAGTCTCGGTAACCGTCGGCGGGCAATGTGAGATGGCCCGACCGGAAGATGCGGGCCTGGAAGAGATAGACCGCTTCGTCGTTGTTGGCGGACAACAGGGGGAAGAGTCGATCGGCCACGACGAGCGCGAGCACGAATGACACGATCGCCAGCGCGATCACGATCGTGATCGGCTGTCGCACCCGTAGGACTGCCAGCCGACCGCGCACGGCGCCCCATGTTATTGGCGACGCGACCTATTGGCGGTATTGCCAGCGGATGTCGAGGTGCTTCAAGCCTCGTTGCGACAGCGCGGCGGCGCCGCCCCATTCGGGTTCGGGCCCGACAAGCCCGAGATCGGGCAGCTCCACGAGCGCCTGCACGGCGACCGCGGTCTCGAGCCGAGCGAGCGACGCTCCGAGGCAGTGGTGGATGCCGTAGCCAAAGGCCATGTGCTGCAGCTCGCCGCGCTCGATGTCGAGCTCGTCGGGTCTATCCCAGCGATCGTCGTCGTGATTGGCCGACCCGAGGCAGAGGTAGATGGTCTGACGGGGCGGAATCTCGACACCGCCCACGACGATGGGCTGCGTCGCCGTGCGCGACTGGAATTGCGCGGGCGACTCGAAGCGCAGAAACTCCTCGACGGCGTTGCGCATGAGTCCTGGGTGGCGCCTCAGGCGCTGGAGTTGGTCGGGAAATCGTGTCAGCGAATAGAGCGCGCTGGCGATGAGGTTCATCGTCGTCTCCGACCCACCCACGAGCAGGTTGATCGACAGCGCGAACAGTTCGTTCGTGCTCAGGCGGTCGCCCTCTTCCTCGGCCGCGATCAACGCCGACATGAGGTCATTGCGCGGGCGCCGGCGGTGGTCCTCGATTGCCTCGTGGAAGAGGTCGGTGATACCGACGAGCGCGTCGCGGGCATTGCGCATGTCGTCGTCGGTGACGAGCGTCGACAAGCCGCGCACGATCATGGTGATCCATTCGGGTTGGAGACGCGGGTCGTCCCACGGCACGCCGAGCATCTCGGAGATGATGCGGTAGGGAAGGGGCCGGGCCAGCTCCTCTACGACGTCGAGCCGACCTTCACCGGCATCGATGAGCTCGCGCACGATCTGTTCGACCCGTGGACGGTTCGCGTCGATCGCCATGGGCGTGAACGCCTTCGCGACCAGCTTGCGTTGGCGTGTGTGGTTCGGCGGATCCATGAACTGAACCTGATCCGTCACGAACTGTTCCCAGGCGGGCCCGGCCGCGGAATGGCTCTGCTCGTAGGCCTCGGACCACTGGTGCATCTCGCGACTGCCGCGCGGGTCGCGCAGCATCTCCATCACGTCGTCGTAGCGAGAGATGATCCAAAACCCGAGCGGGCTGTGATGCACCGGCGCTTCGGCGCGCAGCCGGGCGTAGGTCGCGTAGGGATTGCGAACGTGGTTCGGATCGCGCGGATCGAAGTAGGGATCGGACGTCACCAGACGATCCCCACACCACCATTCACACGGAAGATGGCGCCGGTCGCGAAGCGAGACGCATCGCTGGCCAAATAGTGCACGAGGTGTGCCTGGTCGATGGCTTCGCCGAGACGGCCGATCGGCGAGAGGCTGGTGCCGCGGCTCACGTACCCGGCGTACTTGTCGGGGTCGATCTCACCCTTGTCGTCTTCACGGAGATAGCGGCCGAAGTTGGTGGCCGTCTGACCGGGTGCGAGGCAGTTGACCCTCACGCCGTGCGGGCCGGCCTCGATGGCGAGTTCCATCGTCAACATGGCCACGGCCGCTTTGGTCATGGCGTAGAGCGACACGTTGCTGTTGGGATAGTCGATCGCGGCGGACGAGATGTTGATGATGCTGCCCGAACCCTGCGGCATCATCACCCGCAGCGCAGCCTGGCAACCCCACAGCACGCCCTTCATGTTGATGGCGATGATGCGGTCGAACTCGGCCTCGGTGATGTTGATGACGAGATCGGCGTTCATCACGCCCGCGATGTTGCCCATCGCGTCAACCCTGCCGAATTCCGCCACGCCTCGATCGATGAGCGCGTCGACGTCGGCTTTTTGCGCGACGTTGCACCGCTGGGCGACGGCGCGACCGCCGGCATCACGGATGCGCTGCGCGACCTTTTCGGCTCCACCTTCGTCGATATCGCCCAACACGACCGCGCCGCCGGCGCCGGCGATGAGCTCGGCTGACGCCTCGCCGATGCCGCTGGCCCCTCCGGTGAGGACTGCCACCTTTCCGGTCATGTCGTACGCGGCGAACGGATCGGTCATGGAAAGCCCCCTGGAAGATGGATGGCCATTCTGTCACGCCGCCCGTTCTGCACCTATCGGGCCGTCTCGGTACTGTTGCGCGGTGCCGTCTCCCCGCATTCTTTCTCGCGTCGCGCTCTCGGTCGCGTGTGCACTCGTGTTCACGGCGTGCGGCGGCGCCCCACAGGCGGCGCCCGACGACGAGCCCGGAGTGACATCGACGGCCTCTGGTCAAGTCGAAGCGACGGCGAGTACCGCCGCGCCCGCCACGACGCGCGCGGCATCCGCCACTACCGCACCGATCGGCACCGTCGCCGGTGCGTCGACGACGACTGCGCCACCGGCCGGCGCGCCCGCGCTGCAGATGCGCAAGGGAACCAACGGGCGCAAGGTCGTCGCCCTCACCTTCGACGCGGGTTCCGACGTCGGGTTCACGGGCCAGATTCTCGACACTCTCAAAGCCGAGCAGATCAAGGTCAGCTTCGGCATGACGGGCAAGTGGGCCGAACAGAACCCCGACATGTTCCGGCGCATCGTCGCCGAAGGTCATCACCTCGTCAATCACACATACAGCCACAAGTCGTGGACCGGCTTCTCGTCGTCGACGGCGCTGCTGAATCGTGAAGCTCGCACCGCCGAGCTGGACAAGGCCGAGCAGGTGTTCAAGAACCTTGCCGGCGCAAACGTCACGTCCAAGCCGTGGTTCCGGCCGCCGTTCGGCGACGTCGACAACGAGACCGACAAGCTGCTCGGCCAGCTCGGCTACAAGTACGACGCGCTCTGGACCGTCGACTCGCTCGGGTGGATGGGCAAGACCGCGCCGCAGATCGTCGAGATCTGCCGCAAGGCGTTCGTCCCGGGCGGCATCTTGTTGTTCCACGTCGGCGAGCAGTCGCAGGACGGCAACGCCCTCGTGCAGATCATCAAAGAGATCCGCGCCGCCGGGCTGCAACCCGGTTCACTGCTCGACGTCGTCTGACGGCAAACGGTTTGCCGGTCAGTTGTAGGGCTGCGAACCGGTGTGCATGTGCCGGTCGAGGTCGTTCTTGAATTGCACGACGATGAAGCGGTCTGTCCAGTGCCAGTCGTCGTCTATGACGGCCCATTCGTCTTCGTAACGCCCCGCCACCAACATCGCGAACGGCGCTCCGCTGTCGGGGATCTGCTGTGCCACCGTGTACATCGTGGTTGATCGGGCCGTCGATGCATCGAGATCGATGTCGATGACGACGTTGGTGTACATCTCACGGGTCGCTCGGCCTTTGCCCGGATAGACAATGTTGGTGCGCTCGTACTGGCCACGGATCTCGTCACGTCCGGTGAAGACGCGGCGCCCGATCATGTCGGCGCCGAATGTCGCGTGTTGCAACAGCTCGCCTACGACCTCGAAGTCGCCATCCTCGAGCGCGTAGCCCATGCGGTAGATCTGTTGCTCGATGGCACGATGCGCGGCAAGCAACCGCACCTCGCGTTGGAGGTTGTCACCACTCATGTCTACGAAGTCAAGAGCTTGCGCACGAGCGGCGCAACATCCGACGCGATCTCTTTGGCCTCGTCGGCAGTCCACACCGCGGTCGGGATGTGCGGATAGCCGACCGTGACAAAGTCGTAGTCTTCGTGTCCGCTGATGCGGGCGATCGCCTTGGCCGACCCGGTCATCTCGTAGTGAATGATGGCCACCGACGGAATGCCGGCCCACTCGAGTTCGACGGCGTCCCGCAAACTGCGGGCGCTACAGCTGCCTCAACCACCGAAGCCGGTGATGGCGACGGTGGCTCCTTCGGTCAAGCGCTTCCAATCGTCGGGATACGGCGCGATCGACACCGACCCCTTGATGACCTTGACCTTGCCCTGGAGATCGTCGATCTTGTTGAGCTCTTCGTAGAGGGCGTCGAGGAACGCCTCGCCTTGGCCGAGACCGTTGGCGACGAGCCCGACCACTTGTCCCGCCAGCGAAACCGGACGGGGAGCGAGGCGTTTGCCGCTGTCGCCCCCGATGGGACCACTCGTCGGATCGAGTCCGATCAATGCCATGGTGCTACCTCCATCGCCGGTCCGTTGATGTTACCAGGGTTCCCCGTTCAGGCTCCCTTGCCGCACGGGCCGCGTGCCTCAGGCCCGGGCCGGTTCGATTTCGCGGATGATCGCGTGGGCGAGATGCGGCATCAGCATCCACGTCTCACCCATACCCGGCCCGCCGGCAGCGACCAACAAGATGCCCTCGGGCTTGGCCACGTTCACCCGGCGGTCGTTGGGACCACTCGTCTCCGCGTAGAGCTTGGGCCACAGGTACTCCTGCATGCGCTCTTTCGAATAGTCCTCTTCGATGAAGAAGCGGTGATGCTCGGTGCCGAACACGAACATGACGTTGTGGTCATCACCGAGCCAGTGGTCGCCGCCCACACCGGACCAGCGCGCGTTCTTCACGATCGAATCCAAGATGCCCTCGGCGGTACGGCTCGTGAGATCGCTCGCCGGTGCGAACTTCATGATCGACATGACGGTGGCGGTGCTCTGGTCGGGCCGGAATCCGCGTTGCACGTGCATCGGTGTCCAGTTGCTGGCTTCTTCGTTCTCGCCAAAGCAGAACGAGTAACGCAGCGGCCACGAGAACGATGCGCGGTCGAGAAAGCCGGGAATCGCCCGACAGACATTGCGGATCACGAGCCGTAACGCGCGGCCGATGGTGGCGTTGGCGCGGAAACCCGGCCCGAAGCAACCGGAGTAACTGGCCACGCCGATCTCGTTGCGGATGGGTCCATTGATGATGACCGCATGCGCCGCGCCCGAGAGCGTGCCGGTGGTCGAGTGGCAATTGCCCATCGGATCGAGATGCGCGCGCACTGCCGCAACGACCGCGGGGAAGTATTCGGGCTTGCATCCGGCCATCACTGCGTTGATGGCGGCCTGCTCGGCGGTCACCACCACTTCGCGCGTCGGTACTGCACCCAGCTCGGTGTCGGGTTCGAGACCGGCGACGCGCAGGAAGTGCTCGACTTTTTCGGGCGTCGGCGGCACGACCGGTAACCCATCGGTCCAACCCTTTTCGAAATAGTCCTCGAGCAGGGAGTCGTAGTCGTCGTACTGATGGCGTTCTGCGGCGAGTGTCATGGAACCACGGTACTCATTTCGAATAGGTTCGTCCCATGACGACGGTTACCCCCGCGAAATCGGCCGCGCTTTCGCACATCCGCATCTGCGACTTCACCGGCCAACTCGCGGGTGCGGGCGCAACGCGGTGGCTCGCGGCGCTCGGCGCGCAAGTGATTCGCATCGAGGACCCGGTGCGGCAAGGCAAGTGGGACATCTTGCGGGGCAACGAGCCGTTCCAGGACGATCGTCGCGGCATCGAGCTCGGCGGCGGGTTCCAGAACCACAACGTCGAAAAGCTCGGCATCACACTGAACCTGCGCACCGATCGGGGCAAAGAGTTGCTGCGCCAACTCGTCGAGATCAGCGATGTCGTCAGCGAGAACTTTGCCGCGGGGGTCCTCGAGCGGTGGGGCTTCGACTACCCCGCATTGCGCGCGATCAAGGACGACATCATCTACGTGTCGAATTGCGGGTTCGGTCACACGGGGCCGTATCGCAGCTTTCGCACGTGGGGCCCGATCGTGCAAGCGGCCTGCGGGCTCACGTTCTCGTCGGGATTGCCCGGTCTGCCGCCTGCGGGGTGGGGCTACAGCTACATGGACCACCACGGCGGCAACATCATGGCGATCGCGATCCTCTGCGCACTGGTGCACCACCAACGCACGGGCGAGGGGCAGTGGGTCGACATGTCGTGCACCGAAGCGGGGGCAGCGTTGCTCGGCCCGGTCGTGCTCGACTACACGGTCAACGGCCGCCCGCTGCGCCGCACCGGCATGCCGAATTCGAACCGCAGCCAGTTCCCACCGATGGCGCCCCACGGCATCTACGCGTGCACCGGCGACGACGATTGGGTCGCAGTGTCCTGTCGCGACGACCACGACTGGGTGCGCTTCGCCGAAGTGATGGCCCAACCGTGGTGCGGCGATGCGCGCTACGCCACGCTCGCGGGCCGGCTCGCCCACGAAGACGAACTCGACCTCGCCATCGACGCCGCGACTCGTTCGTGGAACAAGTTCGATCTCGCGGCGCGGCTGCAAGCCGTCGGTGTGCCGGCCTCGGCGGTGCAAAAGCCGGCGGAGCGCATCGACGCGGACACGAACACGTCCGCGTGGGGGCTCTGGCCGACCGTGGAGCACCGCGAGATGGGCGAGGTGCGCGTCGACGGCGAGCCGGCGCATTTCAGCGAAACCGATTGGGTGATCGCACGCGGCGCGCCCTGCCTCGGTGAGCACAACGAACAGGTCTTCGGCGAACTGCTCGGGATGACCACCGCGCAGATCGACGACCTTCGCACCGACGGGATCATCTGATGGAGCGAAGCGAGAGTGCCGGGCCAGGCGGGCCGTTGTCCGGGTTGCGCGTCGTGGAGTTGGCCTCGTCACGCGCCTGCTTCGCGGGCAAGCTGCTGGCGATCTACGGCGCGGAAGTGATCGTCGTCGAACCACCGGGCGGTCACGAGACGCGCCATTGGGCGCCCTTCGCCGGCGACGTCGAAGACCCCGAACGCAGCTTGTGGTGGTGGCACTACAACACCAACAAGCTTGGTGTGACGATCGATCTCGACGACCGCGCCGGGGCCGATGCGCTGCGGTCGCTGATCGCGACGGCCGACATCGTGGTCGAATCCGAGATGCCGGGCGTGCTGGCCGCCAAGGCGCTCGACTATCCCGATCTGCGCTCGCTCAACCCGGCGATGATCTGGGTGTCGGTCACGCCGTTCGGGCGGTCTGGTCCACGGGCGTCCGAGCTCTCGACCGATCTCACGGTGCTGGCGGGCGGCGGGCCGGTGTGGAGCTGTGGCTACGACGACCATTCGATACCCCCGGTGCGCGGCGGCGGCAACCAGGGCTATCAGACCGGCTCGATCTTCGCGACGATGTCTGCGCTCACCGCGGTGTTGCATCGTGGCGCGACCGGGATCGGGCAATTCATCGATGTGAGCCTGCACGCGGCGGTCAACGTCACCACCGAAGCCGCGACCTACGACTACCTCGTCGCGCAACGTACGGTGCAACGACAGACCGGGCGGCACGCGTCGGTGCGTATGACGACGAGCTCGTTCGCGGAGGCGGCAGACGGCCGTACCGTGCACAGCGGCGTGCCACCGCGCAGCGCGGCCGAGTATCAGCGCCTCGTCGATTGGTTGGACGACGAAGGTGTCCGCGAAGAGTATGGCGAAGCGTTCTTCTTGGAGATGGGTGTGGCCCGCGGGGGCGTGCAACTCAACGAGATCGCCACCGATCCCGAAGCGCAGGCGATCTTCAACGCCGGCCGCGAAGCGATTCGGTTCATGGCCGAACGCTCGACTGCGTATGAGTTCTTCATGGGGGCACAGCACCACGGCATCGCGGCCACGGTGGTGTACTCGCCCGAAGAGGTCTTGAGCGATCCCCACTTCGTCGCTCGCGGGTTCCCGGTCGAGGTCGAGCACGAGGACCTCGGGGCGTCCTATACGTATCTCGGCTTGCCGTTCATCTGCAACGGGTCAGCGAGCCAGCTCCGGCGTGCGCCCCGCATCGGGGAACACAACGGCCTTCTCGGTTGACGTCGCACGGCGGGTCACCGTCGTGAACAGGAGCACGAGCAAGAACAACCCCGCTGCGGTGAGAGTGATCGCGGCACCGGCCGCGACCCGCCATTGAGCCGAGATCGTGAGCCCGACTACCCCGGCGAGCGCGCCGATCGCGGCCGACGTGACCATCGCGGTCTCGACGCGCCGCGTCACGAGCCGAGCCGTCATCGCGGGGATCGTCAGCAAGGCCACCGACAAGATCGTGCCCACCGCGGGCACCGTCGTCACGACCGCGGCCGCGACGATCAACAGCGCGAGCAGGTCGACCGTGCGGGAATGACCCTGCGCTTGCGCCTCGGTGCGGTCGAACGCCGACAGGACGAGCTCTTTGTGCGTCGAGACCATAGTCGCGAGTACGAGCCCGCCGATGATGGCGGTGGCGATCAGATCGCCGCGCTGCACGGCGATGATCTGCCCGACCAAGATGGACGCGAGGTCCTTGGTGAAGCCGTTCTGCGTCGATTGCAACATGGCGCCGACGCCGAACGAACCGGCGAGTGCGACCCCGACGACAGTCGATGTCGCCAGTCGTTCTTCGACACCGGTCAGCCAGATGCCCAACACCAGTAACAACGCGAACACCACCGCGCCGGTGAGCACGCTGGCCCCGAGGATGACCGCGAGGACGACCCCGGGGAAGGTCGCGTGCGCCACGGTGATCGTGAAGAACGGCAGCCGGCGCAGCAACACGTGGATACCCACTGCACCGCACAACGCGCCGACGAGTGCGGCTTCGATGAGCGCTCGCTGCATGATCGTCGAGTCGTAGAGATCGAGGAGATGGTTCATGACACGACCGCCTGGCGGGCGTGGCGCCGGCGCGCAAGCGCGAACGCCACGGCAACTGCCGCGAACGCGACCGTGAGCACAACGACCGTGGTGGCGCCGGCGGCCAGCCGCACGTCGTAATGGATCGATGCGTCGTAGCTGATGACCAGGCCGAGCCAGCCCCCGATGGCGCCGATTGCACACGACAGCACCATCATCGTCGTGATGCGCGAGGACACGATGCGCGCCGTCGCAGCGGGAGTCGTCAGCAGTGCGACGACCAGCGCGGTGCCCACCGCGCGGACGGCCGCCACGACCACGAGGGCGATCAGCAAGTTGAGCGCCATGTCGATGATGACAGTGGGGTAGCCCAGTGCGGCGGCGCCGACCGGGTCGAACGAGCGGAGTAACAGCTCTTTGCGCAAGGCATACAACGACGCGAAGCACAGCACGCACACGATGGCGATCTCGACGACATCTCGCGTCGAGATCGTGAGCACGCGACCGAAGAGCAGCTGATTGAGATCGGCGGTGAACGTGCGATTGCGCGACACGACGATGACGCCAACCGAGAAGAACGTCGCGAGCACGAACGCGACGAGCGCGTCTTCATCGATGCGAGGGTGACGGGCCAGCAGAGTGAGCACCACTGCCGAGGTGCCGGCGGCGATCAGCGCACCGACGAACAAGGAGTCACCCATGAAGAACGCGATCGCAACGCCGGGGAACACCGTATGGGTCATTGCGTCGGTCATGAACGCGAGGCGGCGCAGTTGGACGACGACCCCGACAACGCCGGCGAGCAGCGCCAGCAACAACATAGCGATCAGCGCGCGCTGCATATAGGGCGGCTCGAAAGGCTCGGTGATGAGCCGTATGCCGGCAAACATGTCGATCGATCAGTGGGCGTGGATCATCGCGGTGCCCTCGGCGAGGACGACTGCCTGATGACCGTAGGCCGCGACGAGGGCGTCGGATCCGAGCGTGGTGCCGATCGGGCCGAAGGCGACCAGATGACGATTGAGCACGCAAGCGTGACCGCATGCGAGATGTGCGACGGAGAGGTCGTGGGTCGCCATCACCACCGCCGCGCCACCCGCACGCAGCGACGACAAGACCTCGAGCAAGACATCTTGGGTGGTGCTGTCGACTCCGTTGAACGGCTCGTCGAGCAACAGCAATTTGGCGTCTTGCGCGATGGCGCGAGCGATGAGCACGCGTTGACGTTGCCCGCCCGAGAGGCTGCCAAAAGAGTCGCCGGCACGATTGGCGAGACCGACTTGTTGCAGCGCGGCGCGGGCCGCGTCGCGATCTTGGCGTTTGGGCCGGTGCATCCAACCGATGGTGCGATAGCGGCCCATCATCACCACTTGTTGCACCGTGATGGGGAACTGCGGATCGAGGTGATCGTGTTGGGGCACGTACGCGATGTGCCGGCGCATGTCGACCGAGGGGCGCCCGAGTACCTGGACGGAGCCGCTGTGGATCGGGACCAAACCGAGGACCGACTTGATGAACGTCGACTTGCCGGCACCGTTGGGACCGATCAGCGCAACCGATTCGCCCGCCGACACCTGCATGGTCATGTCGTGCACGACGATCTGACGGTCATAGGCGACCGTGAGGTGATCAACGTGCAGCAGAGGTTCGTTCATGGAGATCAGCTCATCCGAGGTTATCGACGATAGTGGTCGTGTTGTGCCGCATCATCGTGAGGTACGTGCCGCCGGGCGACTTCGAAGGTCCCAGGCCGTCACCATAAAGCGCGCCCTCGCCGTCGACCACTTTGACACCGGCCTCGTCGGCGATCGTCTTGGCCACTTTCGCCGGCAGAGCGGCCTCGGCGAAGATCGCCTTGACGCCTTGTGTCTTGACTTCGTCGATGAGGTCGGCGAGCTCTGACGCGGACACCTCGGCCGAGGTCTCGAAGCTCGGGATGATCGACCCGACGAACTCCAACCCGTAGCGGTCGACGTAGTAGCCGAACGCATCGTGGTTCGTGACCAGTTTCTTGTTTTGGAGCGTGCCGATTTGCGCCGCGATGTCGAGATCGAGGGCGTCGAGATCGGCCGTGTAGTGGGCGGCGTTGGTCGCGTAGATCTGCGCCCCGGCCGGATCGGCGGCGACGAATGCCGCGAGCATCGTCGCAACCATTCGCTTCGCGTTTCGCGGATCGTGCCAGATGTGCGGATCGCCCTCGGGCGATTCGCGGTTGTCGTCGGCGGCCCGAAGGGCGATCCCTGCGCTGGCGTCGACGACCGTGGCCTTGGTGCCGCTGGCCGAGGCGGCGTCGTGGAACCACGGCTCGAGATGCACGCCGTTCATGACGATCACCCGTGCTTTTCGCATCGAGTCGAGATCCTTGGCCGATGGTTCGTAGTCGTGCGGATCGACGTTGGGTTTCAGGACACCGTGGACACTCACGCGATCCCCACCGATGACGTGCGCGAAGTCGGTCAGCACGGTGGTCGTGGTGACCACTCGCAACGGTGCTGCGCTCGCGCTCGAGCCCGCGCTGTCGCCGCACGCAACAACGAGCGTCAGCGAGAGGGTCAGGAACAGAGTGCGAGTGAGGCGCATGTGAGATCGATTCTCAGTGTAACGGTGCTGAGAATGATTCTCCAAACAACCGATCTACTAACCTCGATGTCGTGGCCGAACCCGATACAACGCTCCTGCGCGACCCGCTGACTTTTCGCAATCCGTATCCGGCCTACGCCGTCTTGCGGCCGCACAGCCCGCTGCAGATGAGCCGGTCCTCATGGATCTTGTTGAGCTATGAGCACGTGCGCGCCGCGCTGGCCGACCCCGAGCGTTTTTCGTCCAATGTGCGCGGGTCCGACAATCCCGTATTCCGCGACTCGCCGCTGATCTTCGACGATCCACCGAGGCACACGCAGATCCGGCGCATCATGACCAAGGCCTTCACGCCGCGGCGCGTTGCCGAATCCGAGCCGTGGATCCGCGAGATCGCCGACGCCTTGCTCGACGAGATCGGCCATGGCGTCGTCGACTTTCAACTCGGATACTGCGATCCGCTGCCGGTGTTCGTCATCGCCCGCATGATGGGCATACCAACCGATCGATTTCGCGAGTTCAAGCAGTGGTCCGAAGACCGGGCCTTCGTCGTGTACAACGCCCGGGGCGAACGTACTCCCGAGCTGATCGCGGCCGAGCGCGGCGCGCAGGCGATCAACGACTGGTTCGCCGCACTGGTGAGCGCGAGGGCGCAGCAGCCGGGCGACGATCTGATCTCGGCGCTCGTGACGGCCGAAGTCGACGGCGAACATCTGGAACCGGCCGAAGTCGTCGGCGCGTGTTGTGTGTTGCTCTCCGCGGGAAATCTCACGACGACGCGCCTCATCGGCAACATGCTGCGCGTCCTGGCCGACGAGCCCACGCTGTGGGCAACCGTACGAGCCGATCGCGCGACGATCCCGCTGCTGGTCGAAGAGATCATGCGGCTCGAAGCGCCGGTGCAAACACCGATTCGCAAGACGACGTGTGATGTCGAGATGGGTGGCAAGGTCATCCCCGCCGGTTCGTTCGTCACGATTGGTATCGGCGCGGCCAACCACGATGCGGCGGCCTTCGACCGTCCCGACGACGTGGTGCCGCAACGCGACACGCCGCACCTGGCGTTCGGCCACGGCATTCATTTCTGTCTCGGTGCGGCGCTCGCCCGACTCGAGGCGCGAGTGGCGTTCGAAGCCTTGGCCGATCGGCTCGATCACCTCTCGCTCGTCGGCGCGATGCGCGAGGACAGTGGCCTCGGCCACCGCGGCCATACGCAGATCCTTCTCGAAATCGACTGATCCGACTGCGGGCGGTCATCGAACCGGGGGTCGCTCAGCCGAAAGCGCCGCCGGCTCGCAACGCGTCGATCTCGGTCGTCTCGTAGCCGAGCAGTTCCTGCAACACGGACTCGGTGCTCGCGCCGAGTGGTTCGGCCGGTGTGGTCGAGATGTCGGCCCGAGAGAAGCGGATGGGCAGCATCGTGCCGAGATAGCCCGTCGGCTCATCGATATCCGGATGGCGCAGCCGCTCGAGCGATCCGCGGTGGGCGATGTGGGGATCGTGGCGTCCCCACCAGGGTGGGTTGACGGCCGACACGGGCACGCCCAATGCTTCGACCTCGCGCACGACCTGCTCGGAGCTGCGCACGTTGGTGAATGCGTTGACGATCTCGTTGAGCGTCGCTTGCTCGCGGGCGCGGGTGTGATGATCGAGCCACTTCTCGTCGAGGGCCGCGCCGCCGAGCAACGGCGCCAATTTGACCCACTGCGAGTTCGCCGGAGCGGCCAACGCGACCCACCCGTCGTTCGTGCGAAACGTGTCGAACGGAGCGCCCCGCGGATCACCGTTGCCGATGCGTTCGGGCATACCCATGTCTTCGTACTGATCGATCGGTTCGTCCCATAGCAGTGCCAACATCGCGTCGATCATGGCGACGTCGACGACCTGACCGCGTCCGTCGAGGTCGCGCTGGCGCAGCGCGGCGAGTACACCGAGGGCCGCCCACATGCCGGGCAGTTGATCGCCGACGGTCGCGCCGACGCGTGTCGGCGGCCCGTCGGTGAAGCCGGTCTTGGCCATCAACCCCGACATCGCCTGCACGATGGGATCCATCGAAGGTTTGTCGCGGTATGGCCCGTCGTGGCCGTAACCGGTGATGGTCGCGTAGATGAGCCGGGGGTTGCGGGCCTCGAGCGCAGCGGCGTCGAAGCCGAGTCGGGCCAGGGTGCCCGGTTTGAAGTTCTCGATCAGTACGTCGCTGACGTCGATCAACTTGGCCAGGACCTCGCGCCCGCCCGGGCTGCGCAAGTCGAGGACCAGGCTGCGCTTGCCGCGGGCCTTGCGCAGTGGGCTCATGGCGATGTCGCGATCGGTCAGCTGTGTGTTCGATTCGCCCTCAGGCCCGATGAACGGCCGGGTCTGCCAGCTGACGTCGCCGCCGGGGGCCTCGATGCGCAGAACCTCGGCACCGAGTGACGCCAACCAGAAACAGCAGGTCGGGCCGGCGACGACCCGGCTCAAATCGATGACGCGGACACCGGACAGAGGGCGCACGGAGCGGGAGGTTACCCGTCGCGCGCGTGCGGCCCGAAGTATGACGATCTCGTTGCGGTGCGGGGTGGAACCGGCGACAATCGCCCCCGAGACGTGTCGGACGACACATCGCTTCCTAGACTCGATGCGCTTGCTCCGAACGGGGCAGGGAGGGGTATCCAAGTATGAGGAAGTCCAGAACAACGAGGTCGATGGCGTGCGTACTCGTCGTCATCGGCCTTGTCGCCGCGGCATGCGGTGACAGCAAAGAGTCGAGTTCGACCAGACTATCGGCGGCGGCACGGGCACGTCGCCCACGACCACGTCGAAGCTGACACCCGTCTCGGGCGGTACTGCGACCATTGGCCAGTTCAGTCGTGAAGGTGGCCTCGACCCGGCCAAACTCGCGGGTGGCGGCACGGTCGGTGGCACCGAAGGCGCGGCGATGTTCGACGTGTTGATGAAGTACGACGCGCCGACCGGTAAGTACGTCCCGGGTACGGCTGAATCACTCGTCCCCAACGCGGATCTCACCGAATGGACGATGAAGATTCGCGCCAACATCAAGTTCAACGACGGCACGGCGTATGACGCAGCCGCAGTGAAGTGGGTCCTCGAGCGCCAGATGCTCGCCGGCAACGGCGCGCCGCGTTCACAGCTCACCGGCGCCATCGATGCCAAGATCAGCGGTACGCCACCGGCGATCACCGACTCGGGCATCACCGTCGTCGACGCGTTGACGCTCAAGTTCCGGGCGAAGACGAAGTGGGCCGGCTTCCCGTACATCTTCGTGGGCGTCAACGGGCTCATCTATTCGCGCTCCGCGTTCGAAAAGGTCGGCGCCGAGGCGTTCAACCTCAACCCCGGCAATGCCGGTGCGGGTCCGTTCATCCTCAAGTCGTACAAGCCCGGCGAAGTCATCGAGATGACGAAGAACCCCAACTACTGGGGCGGCACCGTCTACCTCGACACGTTGAAGTTCGTCTACATCGCCGGCCCCTCGGCGACCTATGACGCCATCAAGACCGGCACGCTGCAAGGCGGATTCATCCGTGACCCAGTGGTGTACGCGCAGGCGAAGGCCGACAAGTACAGCATCGTCGATATGCCCACCGTGGCCGGCAACATCATCAACATGAACTCGGGCATCCAAGTCACGTGTGCGGGTGCCTCTACGGCAAGCGTTCCTGCCTGCCAGGGTGTGGCCGACGGAACCAAGGTGACGACGAAGACGGCCACGTCCAACAAGAACGTGCGCTTGGCCGTCGCCGCAGCAGTCGATCCGAAGGTCATCAACGACCGCGTGTACGAAGGTAAAGCAGTCGTCGACTCGGCGCCCTTCGCCAACTTCCAATGGGATCCCAAGGTGGCCGGCCCCAAGGCCGACCTCACCGAGGCCAAGCGCCTCGTCGCCCTGGCGAAGACCGAAGGATGGGACGGCAAGATCCGTGTCGCCGCGGGTAACGATCCCATCGGTCTCAAGTGGGCCGACGCCGTGGCCACGCAGTTGCAGGCGGCCGGCATGGACGTCACGAAGCAGACCGACGAAGACACCACCGGTGTCGTCAACCGGGTGCTCGTGCGCCGTGACTTCGATCTCGCGACGTGGGCTTACGGTCTGCTCGACGAATCCGACAACAACTACAACCAGTTGCTGTCGACGTTCGCCAGCTCCAACCCCCGTTACGGCTACGGCAACGCCGAGATGGACGCCGCGATCGACTTGTTGCGCACGGCTGACACCGATGCCAAGCGCACCGAGGCGTACAAGGCGATCAGCGTGATCTGGGTGCGCGACATGCCGGCACACACGATCGCGATCATCCCGCAGGCGATCGTCTCGACACCCAAGATGCACGACATCGTGCGCACCGGGTCGTCGATCACGCTCTACAACAAGGCGTGGCTCGAGAAGTAGTTCCAACTCGACACCTTTTTGGGACGGCCCGGTGGTTCGCCGCCGGGCCGTCACGCGTGGGGGTGCGAGCGCGCGCTGCGGCGGGTGACGATGGTGATG
>JBDTLT010000008.1:0-75123 GCA_039934635.1 Acidimicrobiales bacterium | reverse complement strand
TCGAATACGCGAGCCCGTGGTCTTCGCGAATGGTCTGGAACAACCGGCTCGACATACCGCCACCGATGACTTGGTTCACCAGTGCGAGCGCATAGCGGTCGGGATCGAAGTGGTCGACGGCGCGCCAACCGAACGACAGGTGGGCGGATTCGCCGGCGCGGCGCACGATACGACGCGGCGCAGGCGCCGAGCGCGGGCGGTGCCGGCGCGGCGTGTGCCCCTCGGCGAGCGGGCCGAGGCGACGGCGCACCGCCGCGGCGAAGCGCCGGTGATCGACCGGGCCTGCCGCCGCGAAGACCATGTTGGTGGGGACGTACCACCGCTTGTGGAATGCCCGCACCGAGCGCGGTGTCATCGCTCTGATGGAGCGCTCGTGGCCGACGATCTCCCATCCGAGCGGATGCTCCGGGAACAGGTTCTCGTACAGCACCGTGTGCACGAGATCGTCGGGTTCGTCTTGTTGCAGGTGCAACTCTTCGAGGATCACCTGACGTTCGGACTCGAACTCGGGTCCGCGAAATGCCGGCGCCGTCACGACATCGCACAACAATTCGACACCGAGTTCGAGATGACGCGCCGGCACTCGAAGGTAGAAGGCCGTGTATTCCTTTGTCGTATAGGCGTTCATATCGCCGCCGGTCGAATCGACGACCTCGGCGATCTCGCGCGCCGTGCGCGTCGACGTCCCTTTGAACAACAAGTGCTCGAGGAAATGCGACGCCCCCACCGACGCGGCCGGTTCGTCACGCGTGCCAACACCGACGTAACAACCAATGGCGACGGTATGCGCGTCATCGATCTGTTCGGTGATGACGCGCAAGCCGCTCGCGGACCGCGTCAGTTTGGGATTCGGCCTTTGGTTCAGCGCCGGCCGCCGCGGTCGCGACCGCCGCCGCCACCACCACGTCCGCCACGATCGCGACCGCCGCCGCCACCGCTGCGACCACCGCCACCGCGACCGCCGCCACCGGGAGCACGTTCGCTCGGGCCCCGACCGCCGGCCGGACCCAGATCGCCGTGTTCGGCGCGGAGTTCGTTGTCGAAGTTCTCTTCGAACGACACGTACTCGATGCCCGACTCGTCGCCACCGCTGCTGCGAGGAGCGGATTCGTGCCCACCGTCGCCGTTGGTGCTCGGCGCCGCGGCCATGCCGACGGGTGTCAACGAGATCTTGTTGTTGCCGTCGATGTCCTCGACGACGACTTCGATCTCGTCACCGAGCGATACGACATCTTCGACACGATCGACACGGCGTCCGCCGCCGAGCTTGGAGATGTGCACGAGACCATCGCGGCCCGGGAGGATGTTGACGAACGCACCGAACTTGGTGATGTTGACGACGCGGCCTTTGTAGACCTCGCCGATCTCGGCGCGGGGTGGGGAGATGATGAGCCTGATCGCCTGCTCGGCCGCGTAGACCGCATCACGATTGGGCGAGCCGATCGACACGATGCCCACGCCGTCTTTGTCGTCGACCGCGATGTCGGCGCCGGTGTCGGCTTGGATCTGGTTGATCACCTTGCCCTTGGGGCCGATGACCTCACCGATCTTGTCGGCGGGGATCTCGAAGCTCACGATCTTGGGTGCGTTGGCACCGACATCGGAGCGAGGGGCGTTGATGGCGGCGTGCATGATGTCGAGGATCGACAAGCGAGCGTCGCGGGCTTGCGAAAGTGCCGCCGCCAACACATCGGCGGGGATGCCGTCGATCTTGGTGTCGAGTTGCAGCGCCGTGATCGCATCGGCGGTGCCGGCGACCTTGAAGTCCATGTCACCGAACGCATCTTCGGCACCGAGGATGTCGGTCAGCGCGGTGTACTCGCCTTCGGCGAACACGAGGCCCATGGCGATACCGGCGACGGGCGCCTTGATGGGCACACCGGCGTCCATCAGCGACAGCGACGACGAGCACACCGACGCCATGGAGGTCGAACCGTTGGACGACAACGCTTCGGAGACCAGGCGGATGGTGTACGGGAACGATTCGAAGCTGGGCACCACGGGGTAGACCGCGCGCTCGGCCAACGCGCCGTGGCCGATCTCGCGACGCTTGGGGCCGCGCATGAAGCCGGCCTCACCGGTGGAGAACGGCGCCATGTTGTAGTGGTGCATGAAGCGCTTGCGCGTGATCGGATCGATGCCGTCGATCATCTGATCGAGGCGTTGCATACCGAGCGTGCAGAAGTTGAGCACCTGCGTCTCACCGCGGTTGAACAACCCGGTGCCGTGGGCCGTCGGGATGAGCCCGACCTCGGCCGAAATCGAGCGCAGATCGCGCACGCCGCGGCCGTCGATGCGCTGGCCTTCTTTGACGATGCGAGCGCGCACGACCTTCTTGGTGAGCGATCGCACGGCGGCCTTGATGTACTTCTCGGCCGCGGGCTCGGTGTCGACGAACTTCGGCAGCAACTCGTCGATGATCGCCTGGCGCGCTTCGCTCTCGGCGGCGAGGCGGGCGGACTTGTCGACGATCTTTTGCGTCTCGGTGATACGAGCGGTGCCGGCCGTGACAACCGCGTCCCAGATGGCCTCGGGGTAATCGACCAACAGGTCGTAGGCCAGCGGCGCACGGGGACCTACGGCATCGATCAGTCGACGTTGGATTTCGATGGCTTCGCGGATCCACTGCTTGGACTCGTCGAGGCCTCGGGCCAACACGGCCTCGTCGACCTTGGGGGCGCCGTCTTCGTAGAAGTCGAAGGACTTCTCGGTGCCGCCGGCCTCGACCATCATCACGGCGATGTCGGAGCCCTCGGCGGTGTACGCGCCGGCAACGACCATCTCGAAGCACGCTTCATCGGTCTCTTGATAGGTGGGGTGCGCGATCCACTTGCCGTCTTGGGTCCACGCGATGCGGACCGCACCGATAGGCCCGCCGAAAGGGATACCGGAGATCATCAACGCGGCCGAAGCGCCGTTGAGGGCGAGCACGTCGTAAGGGTTGACCTGATCGGCGCCGAAGACCGTGGCGACGACGTGGATCTCGTTGCGGAAGCCGTCGGGGAACGACGGGCGCAGTGACCGGTCGATGAGCCGGCAGTTGAGGATCGCGGCCTCGGGCGCACGGCCTTCACGCCGGAAGAACGAGCCGGGGATCTTGCCCGCGGCGTACATGCGCTCTTCGACATCGACGGTCAGGGGAAAGAAATCGGCATTTTCTCGAACGTGCTTGGCCGCCGTAGCCGTGACGAGCACGATGGTGTCACCCAGCCGGGCAACCACCGCGCCGTCGGCCTGGCCGGCGAGCTTGCCGGTCTCGAGACTCATGATCTTGCCGGGCGCGTCGGTGAAGCCGCCCGAAACCGTATGGACAGTCGCCATAGAAACTCCTTGTTTGATGCGCCTTCGCGCATCGTCTGATGCCCACGCAATCGAGCGTGTGCGGTTCGTGGCGACTTCAGTACTCCAGTTGTCTGCCTCTCGCTCTTGGCTTGTGACCGTAGTGAGCGACACGCAACTGGCGACTGACGACGCCTGATGGATGGCCGGGCCGGAGGCCCGAAATTGGGATTAGTGGTTTGACTGGCCCGAGGGCCAGCCGTCTTTCTACCTTCGCAGACCGTGTTTTGCGATGATGCTGCGGTAGCGCTCGACGTCGTTCTTGCGGACGTAGTCGAGCAACCGGCGTCGTTGACCGACCAGCATCAGCAATCCTCGGCGGCTGTGATGGTCCTTGACATGGACCTTCAGGTGCTCGGTGAGGTGGTTGATGCGGGAGGTCAGCAGCGCGATCTGCACCTCGGGCGAGCCCGTATCGGTGTCATGCAGCCGGTTGGCCGCGATCGTCTGGTCTTTGGGGGGCAGGTTGGTGGCCAATGCGATTCTCCTCGGTGCGCAGTCCCACCAGGGGCGGGAGGGGTGAATACCCGGCCTCGGTGCTCGTCTTGGCCAGACGGGGCTCGAAGCCTGGCCGGGGGCAAACCCGGCCGACGAGGCAGGCTAGCAGCTGGCTGGCGCTACTCCCCCAGGAGCTCGATCAGGCGGCGCCGCCATTCGACCGAAGGTCGGTCCGACTGCACGCTGACGGTGGCCGTCAGGTCGAGCGGTAACACGCCGGGCACCCGTTCGAGCATCACCTTGTCCTCCGCGCCGATCGCCCGGTCGAACGCAACCACTTCCTCGGCGGGGACCGAGAAGTCGTCGTTGCGCCAGACGACGAAGGTGAAATACGAGGTGATGTCGTCGATGGGTGTCGTGCAGAGCAACAAGATGTGTTCGAGACCGCTCTCGTAGCGGATCGTGCTGCGCGCCAGGAACGGCAGGTTGAACCCCGTCGACATCGTACGAGTGAGCGTCTCGGTCGCCTGCCCACTCGTCACCCGGGCCGCACCCGGATTGTTGACCTCGACCTCATAGCGATAGCCGTAGAACGCGTCGTCGAGCGCCTGCAGTTCGATCTTGGATACCAACGTGTCCTGCGCGCGGCCGAACGTGCCGATGTGCACCCACGGGAAGTGCGCGATGTCCATGAAGTTGTCGGTCATCCGCGTCGCCGACGTGTGCCACCGTTCGACCGGATTGTTGATGCGGCGAAACGCAGGGTCGTCTTCTTGCCCGACCTCCGGTATCGGCGCGACCGGCTCGTCGAGGCACACCCACACCAATCCATAGCGCTCGGTCACGTGCACCGTGGCGAGGTGAGCCTTGGGCGGCACCGGCAGATCGGGCGACGACGAAGGTACGCGCACACAAGCGCCATCGGCCGCGAACATCCATCCGTGGTAGGGACACTGCAAGCAACCCTCGACCACGCGACCGAGCGACAGGGGCGACTCGCGATGCGGGCAACGGTCGTACGCCGTGCCCAACACACCGTCGTCGTCGCGCCACAAGACGAGGCGCTCGCGCAACAGCTCGGCCGCAACGGGATCTGCGCCG
The DNA here is from genome assembly GCA_039934635.1 of Acidimicrobiales bacterium. GTDB lineage: Bacteria > Actinomycetota > Acidimicrobiia > Acidimicrobiales > WLNW01 > DATLFA01. The sequence goes on along the minus strand of JBDTLT010000008.1, from coordinate 70,245 downwards.
ATCTCGTCGGCGAGGGCCACTGGGTACCAATAGCGCCGTAGCACCGGATTGCTTGCGAACGAATCGCTCCGCGTCATTGGTCAGCCTTTCGACCGTGATCGTACTCTTGGCCTGTGTTGCTGGAGGCACAGTGTTTTTGGAGGCAACGTGTTGTTGGTGATCGGGCACGACGTCGTCACCATGAACGCGCGCCGCGAGATCATCCGCGACGGCGCAGTCGCCGTCGACGGCCCGACCATCGTCGCGGTCGACAAAGCGTCGGCCTTGCTGGCTCGCTTTCCTGAAGCCGACGTGCTCGGTGATGCCCGTGCCGTCGTCACGCCGGGATTCGTCAACGCACACCAACATCTGACGGGTGATCGCCTGATTCGCTCCGCGATCCCCGATGATCTCACGCCCGGCGCGTCGATCTTCGAATGGGCCGTACCCGTGCACGCGCACCACACGGGCGACGACGACGAACTGTCGGCGACACTGTCGTGTCTCGAGCAGGTCACCAACGGCATCACCACCGTCATCGAGGCGGGCACCGTGGCTCACCCCGATCGCGTCGCCACGGCAATCCGCGCCGTGGGGCTGCGCGGCGCGGTCGGCATGTGGGGTTGGGACGTCGCTGACGCTCCGTTCGCCGCCCCCGCTGACGAAGTGCTCGATCGCCAACGCGCCCTCGTCGAGCGCTGGCGCGGCGACGATCTCGTCGACGGCTGGATCACTCTCGTGGGCCACGACTTGATGTCCGACGAACTCTTGTCGGGCGCGTCGACGCTTGCCCGCGAACTGCACTCGCGCCTCACCTTTCACATCTCACCGTCGCCGGCCGATGCCATCGCCTATCTCGCGCGCGGTGGCGCGCGGCCGCTCGTGCACTTCGATCGCCTCGGCGCACTCGGACCGCACGTGGTGCTCGCGCACGCGGTGCATCTCGACGACGACGAGTGCGACATCGTGTTGCGCACCACGACTGCCATTGCGTACACACCGTGGGCCTACCTCCGCCTCGGCCAGGGCGTCACCGCTCACGGACGTCATGGCGCGCTGCACCGCCAAGGTGCTCGCATCGCGCTCGGGTGTGATTCGGAGAACGCCTCCGACGCGCTCGATCCTCTTCGTGTCGCCGCGCTCGCGGCAGGCATCGCCAAGGACCAGACGCTCGATCCGACGAGCTTCGGCGCGCACGACGCGTTCGAGATGCTGACGATTCGCGGCGCCGAGGCGATCGGTATGGCGGACCGCATCGGTTCGTTGGAGCCGGGCAAGCGCGCCGACCTCGTGGTGCACGACACGTCCGGCCCCCACTGGGCCCCGCGCAGCGCCGACCCCATCGTGCAATTGGTGTGGGCGAGTGACGGTCGCAGCGTGCGCGACGTCCTCGTCGACGGCCGAATCGTCGTTCGCGACGGCCGCTGCACGACCGTCGATCTCGAGACGCTCCGCCGCGCCGCCGAGGACGCGGCCGGCGAGTTGTTACGCCGCGCCGGCATCGACCCACCGTCGCGCTGGCCCATCCGCTGAGCCCCCATGGTCTGACCATCAGACCGATGCTAGGTTTCGCGCCATGGCGTATCCGAACACCCTGATCTTCGTCGACTTCCCCTCGAACGATCCCGAGGCCACCGCGCGGTTCTACGCCGAAGTATTCGACTGGGAGGTCGAAGGGCGACCGGCGGGAACGTTCCATCGCATCGTGCCCGGCCAACATTTCCTGCTGCCCGACAGCGATCAGCAGTCGTCCATCGGCAACCTGCACATGGGCATCTACGACGTGAGCGACGGGCGGCCCAACCCCAAACACGCTGCCGGCTATCCCGACACCGACTTGCCGCGCGGTCGCGGCCCTCGCATCTACATCCTCGTCTCCGACGACGACACGCAAGACCGCATCCTCGAGGCCGCCGAATCGCGCGGCGCCACGATCTTGTGGCGCGATCACTACTGGGCCGAGTTCAACGGCTTTTGTGGTGCATTCGTCGACCCATGGGGCACCGAGATCATCTTGTGGGGCAAGGCGGGCGACGACCCAACCATCCCCGAAGGGTTCACCAGTGGCTGAAGTGGCCGAGCATCGCAATGGGCCGAGGGGCACGCGGTGGACGCACATCGCGCTGCCCTGCCATGACATCGACGAGTCGATCGAGTGGTACAAGCGCTACACCACACTCGAGTTGCTCGATCGCCGTTCTGATGACGATGGCTACGGTGCATGGCTCGGGCATCCCGACCAAGCCGACCATCCGTTCATCCTCGTGTTGGTGAGCTTCCTCAAAGATCAGGACAAGGGTCCGCAGCCGATCATGGCGCCGTTCGCGCACATCGGCATCGAAGTGCCGTCGCGCGCCGAAGTCGAACGCATCGCCGCGATGGGCGAGGCCGAAGGTTGCCTCATGTGGAAGCCGACCGACATGCCCGACCCCATCGGCTACATCTGCGCGGTGACCGACCCCGACGGCAACGTCATCGAGATCTCGCACAACCAGGGTGTGTACGACAAGGCCCTCGAAGTGTGGGGTGCAAGCTAGACGACGGCCACCTCGGACGTCGGCACTGCTGCCCTGTCTGGTCGGGTGGCGAGCCAGCACCCACCGAGCACCAAGAAGAAGCCGGCAACGGTGGCCGCCGTGATCTTCTCGTCGAGAATCGTTGCGCCGAGGATGATGGCGACCGCAGGATTCACGAACGTGATCAATGTCGCGCGCTCGGGCCCGACCTCGCTGATGAGCTTGAAGAACACGATGAAGGCGATGGCGGTACACACCACCGCCAAAGCCACGACTGACCACCACACCTTGGCCGGCGGGTTCTCGGCGGGGCGCGCATGCCAGGCCAACGGCGCATAGACGAGCGCGACGGCCGTGAGCGAGATCGCCACCACGCCCATCGCAGGCACATCGTGCAGACGGCGAGCAACGATGAACGGGGCGGTCGCGTAACCGACGCAGACCAACAACATCTGCCCGACGCTCCACCACGGGATGCCGTCGGACCCACCGAGATCGTGCGCGACGAGCAACGCGACACCGCCGAGGCCGACCCCGATGCCGACCAAGCGCAACGGGGCCAGCGCGCGGTGATCGCCGAGCAGATACGCGGCGACGGCGCCGACCATGGGTACACAGGCCACGATCAAACCCGTCAGTCCTGAGGGCAGACTCTTTTCTGCATTGGTGAGCAGGAACCACGGGCCGGCCATCTCGATCGCGGCGAACGCGAGCACGAGCTTCCAGTGGCGGGCCGCGGCGGCCACCGCACCGGATCGTTTGGCCAACGCCAGCACGAGCACCGCCGCGATCGACGTGCGCCCGAAGACGATCACGACGGGCTCGACGTGTTTCACCGCCACTTTGATCAGCAGATAGGGCACGCCCCAGATAAGGCTCATGGCGGCGAACAACAACCATCCCCGCCGCGTCATCTGGTCGCGCACATCGGCACGGTAGCCCGGAGCGATCGGAACTGGTCCGGATAAATTCCCGCTACCGTGGCCTCGCCCGCGTACCGGGATCCCAGTCAGCCGCCTCTTATGCCTCTGTGGCCTTCCCCCCTCTTCGCTGCCTCTTCCGGCTCAGACCACATCCCCGGCGGTGACCTGCACGTCCCCGCTTGGGCGTGGTTCGCCACGGTGGGTGCGATCATCGTGATGGTGGCGGCCGACCTGTTGATCCTGCGCCGCCAAGAGCGCGAAGTCACGTTGCGCAGCGCGGCCCTCGGCACCGCCGTGTGGGTGGCCATCGGCCTGGCGTTCGGGGCCGTCGTCTGGGCCACCCTCGGTGGTGCGGCGACCGGCCAGTACCTGACCGGCTACGTGATCGAAGAGTCGCTCTCGGTCGACAACGTCTTCGTGTGGGCCGTCATCTTCGGCTTCTTCGCGGTACCCAGCGCCTACCACCGACGGGTGTTGTTCTGGGGCATCTTCGGCGCACTCGTCTTCCGCGCGATCTTCATCTTCGCCGGCGTCGCGCTGCTCGATCGTTTCTCGTGGATCGAGATCATCTTCGGCGCGTTCCTCGTCATCACCGCGTGGCGCATCGCGTTCCACGACGAGACCGAGATCGACCCCGAGCACAACCCCATCTTCCGGCTGGCTCGGCGCATCGTGCCCGTCACCGAGGGCTATCGCGGGCAGCAAATGTTCGTGCGGGAGAACGGCAAGCGCTTCGCCACGCCGCTGTTCTTGGTGTTGATATTCGTCGAGTTGACCGACGTGGTCTTCGCCGTCGACTCCGTACCCGCCGTGTTGGCCGTCAGCCGCAGCCAGTTCATCGTGTTCACGTCGAATGCGTTCGCGATCCTCGGCCTACGCGCGATCTACTTCCTTCTCGCAGGAGCCAAGGACGCTCTGGTGCATCTCAATGTGGGGCTCGGCGTCATCCTCGCCTTCGTGGGCATGAAGATGCTCGTGTCCCGTTGGCTACACATCAACACGTATCTGTCACTGGCCGTCATCCTGGCCATTCTCGCGATCACTGTCGTCGCGTCACTGCGCACCAACGCACACGCAATCGAGTTGGAGGAATCACCATGAGTTCGATCGGCCATAAGCCAGGTCCGCCGTATCCCGACCGCATCGAAGTGATCGTCGAGATCCCCAAGGACTCGCGCAACAAGTACGAGCTCGACGACGAGACGGGCGCGGTGTGGCTCGATCGCACCCTGTTCACCGCCACTCGCTATCCGGCCAACTACGGATTCATCCCGCAATCGCTGGCCGGCGACGGCGACCCTCTCGACGTGTTGGTGATCATGGACGAGCCGGTGTTCCCCGGTTGTCACATCTGGGCGCGGCCGATCGCCGTGCTCGAGATGCGCGACGAGGCGGGGCCCGATGCCAAGGTGTTGGCGGTGCCCTTCGGCGACCCCCGATGGGATCACCTCCAAGATCTCTACAACATCGCGATGCACCTGCGAGCCGAGATCCATCACTTCTTCGAGGTCTACAAGGCGCTCGAACCGGGCAAGTCGACCGAGAACAGCGAGTGGGGCAACTCCGCGCGCGCCAAAGAGATCATCATGGAAGCCCGCAAGGGCGTTCCCGATCCGGAGTAGGTCGCGCGGAGCGCGGGCCGTGACGCGCCGCCCGTTCTTCATTCCGCGGCGCAGCCGCCAATCCGTTGCGGCGGAGCCGCACAAGCTAGGCGTCGTCTGCGGTGAGCGAGAAGCGGTCTTGCAACAGTGCCAGCATCTGTTCGACCGCCATCGTCATCGCCTCGTCGAGATCGTCGCCGAAGCCGTGAGTGAACCAATGGGTGTCGGTCTCGAGTTGCGGCGCGGTCACCGGCGCGCCGCGCTCGATCGAGATCTCGATGCGCGCCGTCAGCGACGCCTCGATGGCGGTGCCACACACCTCGCCGTCGCCCTGCGCGAAATGGGGATCGCCCACGTAGAGGTTCGCGCCGTCGACGAAGACCGGGTAGCGCATGGTGGCGCCCGGGCCGAGGCGCCAATTGTCGACGTTGCCGCCAAAGACGCCGGGCGGCACGCTCGACAGCCGTCCCGATTGGGCCGGCGCCACACCCATCACCCCGAAGTGCGGCCGCACCGGTATCGCAACGTGACGGGAGAACGGTTGGCGCGCCGCCGGGTCGGGGTCGGTGATGAACCCCGGCATGTCGTAGAGCGAGCGACCGGTGAAGTCGAAGCCGAACAACGGACGCGCGGTCGCGCTGAAGTCACCGCTTGCCGGAGGACCGTCGAGCTCGTAGATCGTCACGCGTTCTTTGGCGAACTTCTTGTAGAGCAATCCCCAATGCGCCGCGAGGTTGGACCCGTAGGGCATGCGCGGCTTCATGTCGATGATGCGCACCACGACCGCGTCGCCCGGACGTGCCCCGCGCACTTCGATCGGCCCGGTCATCACGTGCACTCCCGGCGCCCGTTGCTCGGGAGGGATGGCGGCCCACAGCGTGCGCAAGTCGTCGTCCATGAGCAGATCGGGCGCGTCGCCGGCGTGGTGGGTCACGGCTTCGACCTCGACGACATCGCCGGGTGCGATCGACAGGACCGGCGGTTGATCGCGGTCGATGTACCCCCAGTAGCACGTGTCGGGGGTGGCCCGGAGGTGGTGTTGTGCGCCGGCGCCCGCCATGGCGACAGATTACGGCAGGATTGTTTCGCGTCTGTTTCGACGCCGGCGACCGCTCGTCAGGGCCGCAAGAGGATCTTGCCGAAGAAGTCCGACGTGAGCATCTTCTGTTGCGCCGCACCGGCTTCGGCGAGTGGGAACTCGCTGTCGACGACCGCGTCGAACGTACCGTCGCAAAACGCGCGCCACGCAGGCTCGAACTCGTCGTTGCGATAGGGATCGCTGCCCAATATGCGAAGGCCCGAGTGGTACATGTGGCCGATCGACGGCACGGTCAACTGATCGCCGCTCGTGTTGCCGCACGTGACAAAGCGCCCTCGTGTGGCCAAGGAGTAGAACGAGGCCTCGAACAGGGCCGGGCCGATGTGGTCGAACACCATGTCGACACCGCGGCCGTCGGTGACGTCACGCGCAAACGCGGCGACGTCAGTGGTGCGGTTGTTGCAGACGAAATCACAACCGATGGTCAGCGCCCGTTCGCACTTCGCGTCAGAGCCCGCCGTCGCGATGACCGTCGCACCGCGCTGCTTCGCGAACTGGATGGCTGCGACGCCGGTGCCCGAGCCGGCGGCGTGGATCATGACGGTCTCCCCTGCGGTGAGCTCGCCGACGGCGAACAGGGCGTGCCACACCGTCAGGTAGCAAGTGGGAAACGTCGCCGCGGCCGCGAGAGAGATCGACGCCGGCACGCGATGGAGGTGCGTTTCCGGGACGAGACAGAGCTCCGCGTAGCCGCCATCGACCGTCGCGCCCAGAATGAACAGGTCGTCGCCATCGTCCAGCTTGGACCCGACCGGCACGCCCACGAGCGAGGGATCCGCGACCACACGATCGCCGACCGCGAACCGCTCGACGTCGCTCCCCACCACAACCACTGTGCCCGCGACGTCCATCCCCGCGATGTGCGGAAAGCGAAACCCGGGCATGGTGAACCAGCCGTTGCGCTGCACGATGTCGAGATGGTTGAGCGCAGTAGCCGCGACCGCGATGATCACATCTTTCGCTCCCGGCTGAGGGTCGGCTACGTCCGCGTACTCGAGCACCTCGGGCCCACCGGTGCGGTGATACAGCATTGCTTTCATGATGCGGTCACGTCAGCCCTCGCACGAAAGGCTGCGCCAACGCCTGCGGTTGGCGCGTGCGCTTGGCGAACACCGCCATGACGACCAGCGTGACGAGATAGGGAAACGCTTGCAAGAACTGGCGGTTGACATCCAACTCCAGGCGCTGCACCACGAGCGTCAATGCCTCGGCGCCACCGAAGAGCACACAGCCGGCCAGCGCGCCGCGGAGCGTCCACCCGCCAAAGATGACGGCAGCGATCGCGATGTAGCCGCGCCCACTCGTCATGTTCGGCGAGAAGCCGCTCGTGTCGACCGCGATGTAGGAACCCGCGAGACCACACATCGCACCGCACACGAGAATCGCCTCTCGCCGTCGACGATTCACATGGATGCCGGACACGTCCGCGGACTGCGGATTCTCCCCGACTGCCCGCACTTCGAGGCCCCAGCGCGTGCGGTACACGAGCCACCAACACCCGGCGATCGCAGGTATGGCCAAGTACGCGGTCCATCGTTGATCGAACACTTCGCGGAGCACGCCCGGTAGATGGCTCGCTCCGGGGAACGTGCCCGCGGCCCTGACATCGAGATCGACCTGCTGCCGCAGAAACGACGTCAGACCGAGGGCGAGCACGTTGATCGCGAGACCGACGACGAACTGGTTGGCGGTGAGGCGATGACTCATGTTCCCCTGTATCGAGGCAACGACGACGCCGGCAAACATGCCGAAGGCGACACCACCGACCGCGGAGTGGGTGACGTCCGAGCCCGCGACGCCGGCAAACGCCGCGACCAGACACATGCCTTCGACCGAGATGTTCAGCGTGCCGGCGCGTTCCGCGACCCATTCGCCGGCGGCGGCGAGGGCGAGAAACACCGCGAGGCGCGTCGTGCTGCCGTACAACGAGCCCGTGCTGAAGATGTCCCACACTGCAGTGAAAAACGACATCGGGTCAGACCCTCGCGCTCGTCGCCGCAACGGCGCGACGCCGGTCGCGGATGAAGAGCACCGCGGGAGGAATGAGCAACGCCAGCACGAGCAGAGCTTGCACGACATCGACGATGTCCCGCGCGACGCCGGTGGCCCCGAGGTAGTTCGAGCCGGTGCGCAGCGCGGCGAACACGAAGGCCATGGGGATCACCAGCAACGGCCGATTGCGGGCCAGCAACGCGACGAGTAGCCCGTTCCAACCGAAGCTGCGCGAGTAGCCGACGGTGATGCGATAGTCAGGCGTCCCGGCGAGCAACACGCCACCCGCGAGGCCGGCAAGTGCACCGGAGACGACCAACGCGGCCGTGCCCATCACCACTGCGGAGACCCCCATGCGCTGCGCGGTGCGGGGATTCAACCCGAACATGCGCAACCGGAACCCCCACACCGTGCGCGCGAGCACGAGCGCGCCGAGCAACACGACGACGAGCGCGATGATCACGCCGAAGTGGAACTCGTTGCCGAAGAAATCGATTCGCGGCAGCCGGCGATCGGACGGCAGTTGCGTGCCGGTGTTGAGTTGTTGTTTGACCGTGGGATCGTTGTCGAGCAGCAGCGACTTGTAGCGCAGCGCGTAGTCCAACAGCGGGAACGCGACGAAAACCAAGAGCAGCGTCGACAGCACCTCGGGCACACCACGGCCAAAGCGCAATGCGGCCGCGATGCCCGCCCACAGCGCGCCGCCGAACGCGCCGAACACCAGCGCGCACCCGATGACCAACGGGCCCGGCCCGGACATGTGATTGCCGAGATATGCCGCAAACACTGCGCCGACGAGCAGCTGTCCTTCCTGGCCGATATTGACGAGACCCGCGCGCGTCGACACGATCGCGCCAGTGGCCACGATGAGGAGCGGCGCCATCCCGCTGAGGGTCTGACCCCACGCGCCGTCGTTGCGCACGCTGCCGTCGATCAACGCGCTGAAGACCTTGCGCCACGAACCCCCGGTGACACCGACGAGCAACGCCGACAAGATCAGTGCACCGACGATCGAAGCCAGATAGATGGCCGCGACGATGACCGCGTCTCGCAGCTTCGACGGCCCGGCGACCTCCGTCGCCTCGGCCTCGGTGATGGTCGCGGTCACGCCGCTTCGCCCCCCATCAGCAAGCCGAGGCGCTCGAGGTCGACGTCGTGGCGTGACATCTCGCCGATGATGCGACCGCGGTACAAGACCACAACGCGGTCCGACAGCGCGAGAATTTCTTCGAGTTCGCTCGACACGAGCAGCACACCGACTCCGGCGTCGGCCGCCGCCCGCAGCCGCTGGCCCATGTACTCGATAGCGCCCACATCGAGACCTCGAGTCGGCTGGGCGGCGACGAGCACCTTCGGCTGCCGCGACAACTCTCGGGCCAGAACGACGCGTTGTTGATTGCCGCCCGACAACGACGACATCGGCGCCTCGGGTGACGACGCTTGGATGTCGAACTCGTCGATGAGTCGCGCCGCCCGGTCGCGGACGGCCCGTCGATCGAGCAGTCCGTGGCGGGCCAGCGCATGCGGTGCGTCGAGCACCAGATTCTCGGCGACGGTCATTTCGAGGACACAGCCCGACGCGTGTCGGTCCTCGGGGATGACACCGACGCCGGCGTCGGCCATCGCGCCCGCCTTGCCCGTCGGCACCGCCTCACCGTTCACCTCGACGGTGCCCGACTCCAGTTCGAGCAAGCTCGACAGCAGATCGCCCAGGGCGGCTTGCCCATTGCCCTCGACGCCGGCGATGCCGACGATCTCACCGGGGTGCACTTCGAGCGACAGACCGTCGAGCAGCGTGCGCCGACCGGCGCCGCGGGCGCACGCGTCGACGATCTTCAGCACCGCGGGTGCCGCCGCTGCTGCCCCGACAGTGGGTGCCTCGAGCGCAAGCTCATCGGCGATCATTTCGACGAGACCGAACGCGGCGGCGCTCTGCGATCGCAACACGACATCGCGTCCCACCATCGCCCGCGCCAACGACGGCGCGGTGGCTTCGGACGTGGGTATCGACGCAACGACACGCCCACTGCGCATGATGGTCACCCGATCGGTGGCGTGAAGGATCTCGTCGAGCTTGTGGCTGACGAGGGCTACCGCGCGCTGCTCTTCCTGCACGACGCGTCGGAGCACCGCGAAGAGTTCGAGTGATTCTGCGGGGGTCAACACCGACGTCGGTTCGTCGAAGACGAGGATCGAGGGGCCTCGCCGGAGACACTTGATGATCTCCACACGTTGGCGTTGCCCGGCGGTCAGGTCACTCACGCGCGCATCGGGATCGACCTCGAGCCCATAGCGCTCTCCGATCTCGCGGACGTCGGTCCGTGCCCGCGCCGCGTCGATACCACTGACTTCGCCGAGCACCACGTTCTCCCAGACCCGCAACGGCTCGACGAGGCTGAAGTGTTGATGGACCATCGCGATGCCGAGCGCCGCGGCGACCTGCGGATCGTGAATGCGGTGCGCAACACCGCGGATATGGATTTCGCCGGACTCAGGCAACACGAGCCCGATGAGGATCTTCATCAGCGTCGACTTGCCGGCGCCATTCTGCCCGAGCACGCCGTGGATCTCACCGGGATGCAGCGAGAGGTTGACGCGATCACACGCCACGACCCCGCCGAAGCGCTTGGTGATGTCGACCAGTGCGACGAGTGGGGCAGAGTTCGTCATCGACCTTGCCCTGCTGTCGTGTCTGCGCGCCGCACGTGCGGACTAGAACTTGTAGGCCTTCTTCTTGATCTCGAAGAATTTCGCATCGAGCTTGCCCGAGGCGACATCGGCGTACGCGGCATCGAGCGCTTTCGTCTGATCGCTGGTCGGCTTGCAGATCTTGGCCCCGGGCTGAGGGTCCTTGCCGACGTGGAAGGTACGGATCGATCCCTCTTTGTACGTACCCGCCAGAATCTCCTTGAATATGGTGTCCAGATAGTCGCCGGCATCGAAGCGAACGGCGATGTCGTAGGTGATGTCCTTCTTCGAACAAGCGTCGCTCTTACCTGCGCTCATGGTGATGAGCTTGTCCTTGTTGGCCAACTTGACGATCGGCTCGTGCGCGCCGCCCAGAAACGGATAGATCGCACCGACACCAGCGCCCTTGGCGTTGTTGTACGCCTCGGTCGCCTTCGGCACGTCGTCGAAGCTGCCGGTGCCGTAGTACGTCGCTTTGTACGAAGCGTCGACCGCCTGAAGGCCGAGATTGAACGCATCGAAGGACTCGACCTCGAAACCATTCGCGTCGGTGTTACCGATGAACGCGGCGGTCGACTTCTTCTTGTCCTTCAACAACAGCCCCGTCGCGTAGCCCGCGGTGTAATTGATCTCGGACCCATCATCCTGGCTTTGTGCATAGTCGGGATTCGCCTGCTGGCCGGCACCGCAGTTGCAGTACCAGAAGATCGACGAATACTTCTTCGCCAGATCCGGTAGAGGCTTGCCGATCTCGCTGGCGCCAACCACCAAGATGTCCGGATTTTGCTTGGCCAGATTCTCGATCTGAGTGCCGGCATCGGCCTGCGCGATCTTGTCGACGATGATCGACGAGCCACCGTTGGCCTTTACGAGGCGGTCGACGCACTCGACCAACGCTTGGTAGTACGCGCCATCGTCGCGTGGCCCGGGCGTCGCCACGCCCACGACGAACTTGCCGTCGCCGTTGAAGTCGACGCTCTTGATATCGGCCGCCTTCTGCGTACACGTGGTATTGACGTCCGCCGGCTTCGAGTCCCCACCGTCATCGCCGCAGGCGGCCGCCACGAGTGCCGCCACCACCAACACTGCGACCAACCCGAATCTCGCCCGATTCTTCACTGATGTCCTCCAAGTAACGACGCCGTCGACCACTGATCGTTGTCACCGGACGTTCCGCACACCCGCAACCAACCACACTTTGTCTCACGCCGCCAACGAGATCCGCGCCTGCCACCCGACCAGAACGCGCCAACGGTCTGATGGTCTGACCATAGCACGACGCCCTGTGCCAGGATTTGCGCGGTGGACCCCGCCAACGTCGCTCGTTCCTATCTCGATGCTTTCGCCACCGGCGACGCCGATGCGGTGGCCGCGCACGTCACCGACGACTTCGTCAACGAACACACCGCCGCATTGTCATCGAGTTGCACCGGCAAGACCGAGTACCGGCGCCGGCTGCCCGACTTCTTGGCCAGCTTCGCCGGCGTGCGCTACGAGATCGATGACGTGCTCACCGAAGGCGACAAGGTCGCGGCCGCTTACACCATGCGCGCGACATACGAAGGTCACGAGATCGCGGTCCGCGGCGTCATGCGCATGCGGATACACGACGGGCTCGTCGCACACCGTGTCGACTACTACGACGCGCTCGGGTTCTTGCAACAGATCGGCAAGGGTGACATCAGCTAACGGAGGATCTCGACCGCGCGGACCGTGGCGTAGCCCCGCCACTCGAGCGCGGCGATCGGCGAGAACGACGCGTAGTCGACGACCCACCCGCCATCGGGCTGCTGCAGTGCGGCCAGCCGCTCGAGGTCCGTGTCGATCACATCACTGGCGAACAGGGCTCTCACCGGACGGCCGGCATGCGGCGCGAAATCGAGCGGGCGCAACATTTCGCCCTCGCTCCCTCCGGCGACGGGTACGCGGCCATCGGGCGGGATGAAACGACCGAGGTGCTCGAGCAACTCATGCGCCTCAGGCACGCGTTCAATCGTCGCATCGAGAAACCTCAGTGCGAACAGCAGCTCATACGCATGCGGATCGGTATCGACGGCGCGGATGGCGCGCACGCAGTAGTCGGTGGCCCGCTCCAACCAGCGATGCGCGGCGACGGCAGGATCGTGTCGCGCGACGAGCTGCGCGTTGGCTGCAACCTGGGCGGTGACCTGAAGGGATGACACTGTTTGGTCGGCGTCCGCCCAGAACGGGGCGCATCCCGCCGCATCGCGGATTGGCAGCGCAAACGGAAGCCCACCGTCGGCGAGCGTCTGCCGGTCGAGCCAATCACACAGCTCGACGGAGCGAGGCGTGATCACCGCGTGCTCGGCCAACACTTCGAGCGCGTGCATCGCGCCGGCCGGTTGACTCTCCGCCGCGCGGAGGTCGGGCTCGATCCCCCAGCCGTAGCCACCATCGGCATTGCGATAACCATCGAGCGCGGCCAACACCTCCGCCGCGCCGGCGCCACCGAGCAGTGACTCGAAGCGACGGCGGTCGAGCAGCCGACCGTGGGTCGTCATGAACGCAGAAGCAGCAGTCAGGTCGATGTTCATAGAACCGGACTCATGCGGTCTTGATGGCGGCCGCCGCTTGCAAACCGAGCGTCTCGATCGCGATCTCGCGCATCTTGAACTTTTGAATCTTGCCCGTGACGGTCATCGGGAACTCGGTGACGAATTGCCAATAGCGGGGCACCTTGAAGTGCGACAGCCTCGCCTTGCAGAATGCCCGCAACTCATCCTCGTCGACTGTGACGCCGTCGCGCACGACGACCCAGGCCATCAACTCTTCTCCGGTGAGCGCGTCGGGTACGCCGATCACCTGCGCGCTGCCGATGGCGGGGTGTTGAAACAGCACTTCCTCGATCTCCCGCGGGTAGATGTTCTCGCCGCCGCGAATCACCATGTCCCTCATGCGGCCGACGATGTTGAGGTATCCCTCGTCGTCGATCACGCCCAGATCGCCGGTGTGCATCCAGCCACCCGCATCGACCGCATCTGCCGTGGCCGCGGGATCGTCCCAGTAGCCCCGCATGACCACGTAGCCGCGCGTGCACACCTCGCCGGCCGCGCCGCGGGGCAGCGCCTGACCGGTGGTGGGGTCGATGATCTTCGCTTCGACATACGGCATCACGCGACCGACCGTCGACACCCGGCGCTCGAGGTCGTCGTCGGGCCGTGTGATGAACGAAATCGGCGCGGTCTCGGTCATCCCGTAGACGATGCACACCTCGCTCGCGTGCATGTCACTCACCGCGCGCTTCATGACCTCGATCGGGCAGGGCGAGCCACCCATCAGCCCCGTGCGTAACGACGTGAGATCGAACTCGGCGAATCGAGGATGCTCCAACTGCGCGATCCACATGGTGGGAACGCCGTAGAGACTCGTGCAGCGCTCGTCTTGCACCGCCTGCATCGTCGGGACGGGTTCGAAGGACGCCGCGGGATACACCATCGTCGCACCGGTCGTCACGCATCCGAGATTGCCGACTCCCATACCAAAGCAGTGATAAAGCGGCAGCGGGATGCAGACGCGGTCCGCGGCGGTGTACCCCAGGATCTCGGCCATCGCGTAAGCGTTGTTGACGATGTTGTGGTGCGTGAGTGTCGCGCCCTTGGGCCGCCCGGTCGTACCGCTCGTGTATTGGATGTTGATCGGGTCGTCAGCGTCGAGCGTCTGCTCTCTCTCGGCGAGTTGCTGCGGCGTGGCGCCCGTCGACGCCGCGACCAACTCGGACCAGACGAGGTCGGTGGCCGACGCGCGATCGCCGTCGATCGTGACGACGCGTTCGAGCGCCGGAAGCGCGGCGCGCACTGACGCCAGCATGCCGAGATAGTCGGAGGTCTTGTAGTTCGCGGCCGTCACCAACATGCGCACGCCGGAGTGGGCCATCGCGAACTCGAACTCGCCCGGTCGATAGGCGGGATTGATGTTGACGAGGATCGCACCGACGCGCGAGGTGGCGAACTGCAAGATCGCCCACTCGGCACAGTTGGGCGCCCAGATACCGACACGATCGCCTTTTTCGATGCCGAGGGCGAGCAGTCCCAAGGCCACTCGCTCGACCTCGCCGGCGAATTCACGATACGAATAGCGAAGCCCTTGATGGACCGCCACGAGTGCTTCGCCGTCGGGGAAGCGGGCGACGGTGTTCGCCAACGCCGCGCCGACCGTGGCGCCGAGCAACGGGGTGCCCGCCGCGCCCGATACGTACGAACTAACGGCACTGGCCATGAAGATCCCCTGTCTCACGAACGCGCGGAGTGTAGTTGTGGCCTCAGCGGCTGCGCCCCCAATCGGTGAGCGTGGCGGTGAGCTGATTCACGACGGCCTTCTTGAATCGGTAGGCCTCGACGAGCGGCTCGCCGGCGGCCAGCGCGGCGAGTACTTGTTCTTCGGCGGCCGCGTACGCACGCGCCGCATCGAGCACGCCATCGCGAGTGCTCGTGGCCAATCGCACGGCCCCCGAAGCATCGACGACCACCGCATCACCGGGGGTCACGGACACACCACCGACGTCGACCGCGGTGCCGACACGGTGGATAGACGCCCGGCCCGCCGGCCCGACGACCGCGAGTTCCGCGGCGTAGACCGGCAAGCCCTCGCCGGCCATTGCCGCCGCGTCGCGGGCAATGCCGTCGAGCAAGACGGCAATAGCGCCTTGTTGACTCGCCGCGCGCGACATGATCTCGCCCCACACGGCGCCACCGATGGCGCGGGCGCCGGCAATGACCACGACGTGGTCGCGCAGATCGTGCGACACCAGGTCGTGCAGTGGCGAGAGCCCACTACCGGGCGACTCCGCCCGCAGTTCGATCGTCACTGCCGAACCCATCAGCGGTCGGGGCGGCGCGACGATGGGCAGCAGTGGTGGTGTCAGCCAGCCGTCGAGGCCGGCCAATGCCAAGACGTCGGCGATCGCGGAGACCGGCGGGATCGACATCTGGTCAGTCCACAACCGGCCAGTGCTTGCGGTAACGCTGCACGAGCCATCGGTTGAACTGCACGTGGCTCTCTTCCTGCCACGAGTACCGGCCGCGCGCCGCGAAGCGAGAACCCATACCGCGCTGCACCTTGGTCGTCGCGTCTTGATCCTGCCGCACGAAGACCTGCACCCCCTCGTCACTCATCTTGAAGAGGTGATCGAACATCTCGTGGTCGAGTGCGCCCGGATGCAGGAGGTAGCCGATGTCGACGTCGATGGTGCTCGCGCTCGTCGGTCGCACGATGAAGAAGAAGGCTTGGTCCGGCGCGGTGCCGAAGCACAGCGACGGCGGGATCAACGCAAACGTCGACCGCCAACGCTCTTCTTCGGTCAGCCTCGGGAAGATCGGCAACAGCGCCTTGCGGGTCGCGTTGAAGCCACCATCGATGTGGACGTAGCCGTTGGTGCGAAAGATTACGTTCGATGCGTCGTCCCACGGCACGGGGAACGAGGCGAGGTCGGACGGGCAGAAGTCCTGGATGATCTCGTGCAGGCGATTGGCGTGGTAGCCGTCGTTGAAGTTCTCGAGCATCACCTTCCAGTTCCACGGAAGATCGCGCAGCGTGAACGTGCCGGGACACACGCAGTTCTCGAGGTCGTAGTGCTCGACGAAGGGCAAATAGCGCTCGAGCGTGGGGGCCAACGGCGACGCGTTGCGGTCGAAGTTCACGAAGATGAAGCCCTGCCAGACTTCGAGCGCGAGCGAGGGTAAGGGGAAGTCCTTCTTGTCGAAATCGACCGTACGTTCCATGGCCGGCGCGCCGAGTAGCCGACCATCGAGGCCGTAGATCCAGTGGTGGTAGGGGCACTTGAACGACCCGCAATTGCCGCTGCCGTCGACGACCTGCATGCCGCGGTGTTGGCAGATCGCCGAGAACGCGGAGATCGAGCCGTCCTTGCCGCGGGCCACGATGATCGGTTCGTCGTTGATCGTGCACGTGAAGTAGTCACCCGGCTGCGCGATGCTGCCGGCAAGACCGACACAGAGCCACTCGTGATCGAACAGCGCGCGCTTCTCGAACGCCATGAACTCCACGCTGGTGTAGATCACCGGCGGCATCGTCACGGCCGAAGAGACGTCCGCGATCGACGCCGCGAACGACTGCAGGAGGTCATCGGTCAGTACGGTCATCGACATCAAGCTCCACCTTCAGTCCCTCGCAAGAGGAACTTGCGTATCTTGCCCACGCTCGTGCGCGGTAGCTCGGGCAACAGTGTGATCGAGCGGGGCTGTTTGGCCTTGCCCAACCGCGCCGCACACCACAGCAGCAACTCATCGACGGTCGGCGGGTCGGCCGGGTCGCGGGCGACGACGAACGCGACGGGCACTTCGTCACGGACGGCATCCGGTTGGCCGACGACCGCCGCCTCGAACACCTTGGGGTGTTGCGCCAGGACCAACTCGACTTCGACCGTCGACACGTTCTCGCCCGCCACCTTCAGCACTTCGCTGTGGCGACCGTCGAAGTAGTGACGCCCCTCACCGTCACGGCGGGCCCGATCCCCCGTCAGGAACCAGCCGTCGCGGAAGGAATCTCGAGTTACCTCGGGCATGTCGAGGTAGCCGTCGAAGATCGTGACGCCGCGGTCACCGCGCACCACGACCTCGCCCAGTTCTCCCGGCCCGACCGAGCGGCCGTCGCCGTTGTGTACGTCGACCTCGCAGTGCGGCGACACGAACCCCATCGATGACGGCACGGGATGCGCGACGGCGTCGGTGAGCACCGCCGGGATGGTCTCGGTCATGCCGTAGAGTTGACGCGGCCGGCATCCGAGCAAGTCGGTGAGCGTCGCGTGCTGATCGTCGCTCACGTTCATCGCATACCAGCAGTGCTCGAGCTTGGTGCCCTCGCCGTGATGCCGGGCGAGGATCATGCGCATGGGTGCGGCGAAGAGACTGGCGTGCGTCGCCCGGTGGCGCGTCGCCTGCGCGCAGAACTGCGATGCGCTGAACGTGTGCATCAACGCCACGCTCGCGCCGGCCCAGATCGCGGAGGCAAAGGAGTAGTACTGCGCGTTCGCATGGAAGAGCGGGAGGACGACGAGCTGCCGATGGTGCGCCTGCAAGCCGGCCGCCCGCGCCATGACCATGCCCGCGAAGGCGTAGTTGGCCTGCGTGACGACGACACCTTTCGGCACACCGGTGGTGCCCGACGTGAACATGACGGCGAGGCGATCGTCGAGCGCCGGGAGTGGCCAGTCCGCGTACTCGACGTTACCGAACGGCGCGAGATCGACATCGTCCTCGTGCACCTCGATGACGCGGAGCGACTCGGGTGCGGCGGAGCGATACACACTCGCCCGCTCGACCGAACACACGCCCACCACCGGCGCGGTGCGGCTGATGTGCCCGGCCAACTCGGGCGCTTTCGCCATGGGATCCGACGGCACCATCCATGCGCCGAGCTGCGCGCACGCCAGCCACACCGCGACGAACGATGGCGAGTTGGTGAGCGCAAGGTGCACCGCGCTGCCTTCACCGACACCATCGTCGTGCAGCGCGTGGGCCACCCGCGCCACCGCCGAGTCGAACTCGGCGTAGGTCCACTCGGCGCAGTGTCCACTCGACGATTCGAAGATCAGGAACGTCTGATCGGCGCGCGCGGCCACCGCGTGTTGCCACACGCGGGCGAACGAGATCGCGTCGGGCCAACTCGCCATCAGCGCGCGGCCACCTCTGTCGCCGCGCCGTAACCGCCCCCACCGGGTAGATCGAGGCGCACCACATCGCCCGGTTGCAAGGTAACGCGCGCCTGCGTCGTGATCGGAGAACCGTTGACGACGAAGCGTCCGGCCTCGCCCGCTTCGCCGCCGAAGATACCGTCGGGCGGCACCGACAACCGCGACGTCACCGCGTTGAGTTGCCACTGCCGGGTGGCGTCGACGGTGAACTCGATCGTCTGGCCGAGTCCGCCCTCTTGCGCGCCGTGCCCGCCCGAGCCCGCGCGCAACGACTTCTGCAGGAAGCGCACCGGCGCCGACGCTTCGACGACCTCGATCGGCACCGCCGCCACCCCCGTGGGGTACGACGTGGCGCTGAGGCCGGGCTTGGTGGCGCGGGCGCCGACGCCACCGGCATAGGTGAACATCGCCGTGAGGAACGGTCGACCATCGTCGTGATTGCCCGACACCTGCATCGTCCACACCGCGCCGGAGCCTTCGGCCATCGCCTGCTCGGGTCGCAGTTGCGCAAGTGCCTTGAGCAACGCGTTGGGAAGGAACATGCCGACGACGTGGCGCGCCGTGCACGGTGCGGGCGACACCGCGTTGACGATCGATCCCTCGGGGGCGATCACCTTGATGGGCGCGAGGCTCCCGTGATTGTTGGGCACTTCGGGATTGAGCACGCTGCGCACCGTGAACGTCGTGTACGCATGCGTGTAGTTCTTGACCACGTTGATGCCGAACGGGCTTGCTCCCGACGAGCCTTCGTAGTCGACGGTGATCTCGCCCGCGTCCGCGTCGACGGTGATCGCACAGCAGATCTCGATCAGCGACCCGTCGGCGAGGTCGAGAGTGGCCGCGCCGCGGTACGTGCCACTGGGCAGCGCGCGAATCGAATCACGCGTCGCCTGTTCGCTGCGCCTGATGATCTCGTCGGACAGTGCTTCGATGTCGTCGAGTGCGTGGGCATCGCACAGCGCCTTCAACCGGCGTGCGCCCACTTCACCCGATGCGATCTGCGCGTGCAGGTCTCCCGCCATGTGATCGGGTTGGCGCACGTTCGAGAGTATGAACTTCCACACATCGTCATTGCGCTCGCCCTTGCGCATCAACTTGCAGATCGGGATCCACAGGCCTTCCTCGAACACATCTCGCGCGCCCGCGCCGATGCCGTAGCCGCCGACATCGGTGTGATGAATGGTCGAGCCGAAGAACGCGATCACCCGCTCGTTGCGAAAGACCGGGTACAGCACCGTGACGTCGAGCAATTGACCCGCGGTCTTGTAGGGATCGTTGGTGATCAGCACGTCGCCCGGTTCGATCGCCGACGGCGGGTACTCCACCAACATCGCGCTCGCCGCGCGCGCAAGCGAGTTGATGTGCCCCGGTGTGCCGGTGACCGCCTGCGCGACCATGCGGCCCCGTTGGTCGAACAGCCCGTTGGCGAGATCGCCGGCCTCGCGCACGATGGGGCTGAACGCGGAGCGTTGCAGCGCTTTGGCCTGCTCGTTGACGGTGGCGATCACGCTCGCCCACAGGACTTCGAGTTCGATCGAATCGATCATGGATGTGCCTCTCTCGTGGCCACCAGCGAGCCGTCGCGGGCGACCTGAACCGCCCAGCCGGGACGGATCACCGCCGTCGTCTCGCGCTCTTCGACGATCGCCGGGCCGGCGAACGTCGTACCGGCACCCAGTCGATCGCGCCGGAAGACGGCCACATCGACGGCGGGCTCACCGCGGCGGAACTTGACCACGCGGTGCCGGTGCGCGGTAGCGGGCGTGCCCGGCGTCGCGGTGACGTCGACCGGCGGATCGACAACGGTCGCGTTGGCGAACGCCGACAGCCGCCACGTCACGATCTCGATCGGCACATCGGGAATCGTCAAGCCGTAGATGCGCCGGTACTCCGCGTCGAATGCCGCCGTAATCGCGTCGTCGCTGACCCCGAACCGTTCACCTTCGCCGACCCACAACGTGATCTCGTTGCCTTGCCCCGCGTAGCGCGTATCGACGCCATAGCGAAATGTCACCGCGGCCATCGGCACGCCCGCCGCGACGAGCACTCTGCGGCCTTCGGCGCGCAGCTCGTCGAGCAGTCGATCGCGTTCCTCCGGATCGACCACACCGAGTATCCGCACCATCGACCGGGCCAGATCGATGCGCACCGGTGAGACCAACGTGCCGATCGCCGACAGCACCGAGGCATTGACGGGAAAGATCACGCGGGTCGACTCGAGCAACTCGGCAACCGCACACGCGTGCACCGGGCCGGCACCGCCGAACGCGATCAGCGCGACGCCGGAGAGATCGATGCCTTGCTCGACACCATGCATACGCGCCGCGGCCGCCATGTTCTGGTTGACCACGTCGTGAATACCCGCCGCGGTTTCGTCGATCGACAGTCCGAGTTGCGTCGCGATGGCGCCAACGGCCGCGACCGCCGCGTCCCGGTCGAGTTGCATGTCGCCACCGAGGAAATAGTCGGGGTCGAGCAAGCCGAGCAACACATCCGCGTCGGTGACTGCGGGCCGCGTGCCGCCGCGTCCGTAGCACGCCGGACCCGGCTCGGCACCGGACGACTCGGGGCCGACTTTCAACAGGCCGAGCTCGTCGCGCCGGGCCAACGATCCGCCGCCGGCGCCGATCTCGACCAGATCGACCGAGGGCACCGAGACAGGAAATCCGGAGCCCTTCTTGAAGCGGTAGATCCGCGCCACCTCGAACGTATTGGTGAGCTCCGGTTCGTGATCGGTGATCAGACACGACTTCGCCGTGGTGCCGCCCATGTCGAAGCACAGCAGGCGATCTTCGCCCAACCGCTTGGAGAACCACACGCCGGCGAGCGCGCCCGCGGCCGGGCCGGACTCGACCAATCGGATCGGCGCGCGCTTGGCATCGTCGGCCGAGACGACTCCACCGTTCGACAACATCATCAACACGCTGCCGCCGAACCCCTCACCGATGAGCCACTGTTGCAACTCATCGAGATAGGGACCGATGACCGGCATCGTCACCGCATTGCACGCGGTCGTGATCATGCGCGGGTATTCACGAATCTGCGGCGAGATGTCCGACGAGATGCAGATGGGCAAGGACAGCTCTTTGACGAGGTGCTCGGCGACGACCCGTTCGTTCGCGGGATTCGCGTAGGAATTGAGCAGGCAGACCGCGATCGCGTCGACATCGGCGGCAACGAGTTGATCGCCGAGTCGAGCGAGTGCGGCGCGAGACGGCGCCTCGAACGTCGTCCCGTCGGCCAGCGTGCGCTCGTCGATCTCGAACACCAGCGACCGTGGTATCGGCGGAGCCGGAAACTCGATCTGCAGGTCATACATGTCGTAGCGATGCTCGTTACGAATGAGCAAGGTGTCGGCGAACCCCTTGGTCGTGACCAAGGCGGCCCGGCCGACCTTGCCTTCGATCAGCGCGTTGGTGATCAACGTCGTCGCGTGCACGATCGGCGCCGTGATATCACGGGGAGCCACACCGGCCTTGGCCAACACTTGGCGCACGCCCGCACGGACGCCGTCGAGCGGAGCGGCCGGTGTGGTGAGTGTCTTGTCGACGACCACGCGTCCCGAGATCGCGTCGAGTAGCACCACATCGGTGAAGGTCCCGCCGATGTCGACGGCCAATCGCCAATCAGCTGTTGTCACGATCAACCTTCGGCCCGCAGGTCGTCGCGCGGTGGAGCGAACACGTCGAGGATCCAGCACTCGTCGTACTCGTCGTCGCCGATGAAGACCGAATCACCGTGCCAGACACCCGGGCGAGCGAGGTAGACCTCGCCCGCGCCCAACTCGCGTCGTTGCGCGACGTCTTCGTTGTCGCCGATACGGAAATCGAGGCGACCCCGGGCGACGATGCCGAGTTGTTCGTTCTCCGTGTGACGGTGAATGAAGCTGCCCGTGGCCCCACCGGCGATGCGCCAGTAACACAGCTGCAGGTTCTCCCCGGTGACCACCCGGCGGCGGAAACCAGGCCGATCGGTGTCACGGAACTTGTCGTCGTCGAGGAAGTACAGGTACTGATCGTGGAGATTCATCGTTCGCTCCTCACCGCAGGCGCTCGAGAATTCGTTGGCCGACATCGTTCAAGTGCTCGTCGACGGCGGCCACGACCGCGATCGGTTCGCCGTCGACGACCGCTCGGGCGATCGCCCGGTGTTGTTGCCCCGACCGTTCGACGATCGTCGCGACCTCGCGCCGGTTGTGGCCGGCGTACAACAACTCGTGGAACTCGGTCGAGCCGAACAGCGCGTCGAGCACCTTGCCGTACAGCTCGGTCAAGAGTTGGTTGCCACAGGCCGACGCGATCACCCAGTGGAACCGCCGGTCGAGTTGCCGGAAATCGTCGAGCTTCATGTTCGGCGTGAACTGATCGGCCATCTCCGCGAGCTCCGAGCGTTGCGCGGCAGTCGCGCGGCAGGTCGCCAGCTCGGCCATCTGCACTTCGATCACCCGTCGAGTCTCGAACAGGTCGCGCACCATCATCTTGCGTGAATCGAGCACGGTCGCAACTTCCGGCAGATGCTCGACGACGTAGGCCCGATTGCCGCGGCGTTCGACATAGCCGAGCGACACGAGCGCCTGGATCGCCTCGCGCACCGAGGTGCGGGCCACCGTCAACTCGGCACACAACAATCGTTCGGCCGGCAGTTGCTGCCCCGGTGTCAGATCGCCGTTGCGGATGAGCGCAAGCAACCGGTCGCGAATCTCGTCGGGCAGCGAGCGCCGCTCGAGCGGTTCGAGACCCAACTGGCTGACGTGCTCGGTCACGGACGGGCCGATCCGACATGGCTCACGACGCCGGCGAAACGCGTTCGCTCGGCCTCGAGATCGAGTGGGCGCACGATCGCGGCGTGTTCTTCGTCGCCCCAGTATTCCGGCGGCACGACGTAGGTCACCTCGAACTCGAGGCCGTCGGGATCGTGCGCGTACAGGCTCTTGTTGACCCCGTGGTCGCTCTCGCCGCCGAGGGCACCCGCCGCGATCAGCTTCTCGCGCATCTGCATCAACTCGTCGATCGTCGGCACGGCCCACGCGATGTGATACAGGCCGACCGTCGTGCGGCCCGCGGCGGAATCGCTTGCGCCCGCACCGATGCTGAAGAACGCGATGTCGTGATGGTTCACCGACGCGGGAGCGCGCAAGAACGCGTACCGGCCCGCGGCATCTTCGATGACCGGCACGAAGCCGAGCACCTCTTCGTAGAAACGGCTCGAGCGCCGCGCGTCGCGCACGTAGAGCACCGCGTGGTTCAACCCCAAGATCGCCATCGCTTCTCCTGCCCAACCGATCACCGGTCAACGGTCATCCGCCCGCGCTCGCGACGCGGTCTGATGGTCAGACCATAGCGAAGTTCGCGGGGAGCGATCAGCGCAGCGCCGGTGCGAACGGGCGCTCGTTGAACGAAGTCAACACCGATACTCCCCGGTGGCGGGCCACCGTCGACACCGATGCCAACCCGATCTGCAACCGCAGGATCATCGGGGGGCCGCCCAGCGCCACATGGGCGATCGCCGACTTGATCGGCGTCGCGTGCGACACCACGACGGTCGCGGAGCCCGGCGCGCTGCCATCGTGGGCCGCCAACACATCGACGAGCGCCGCACCGATGCGACGATGCAACGTGGCGATCGATTCGGCCCCACCGTCGGGTGTCCATTCGGGATCCTCGGCCCACTTCGCGCCGAGGTCGACGTTCACGTCTTGGATACGCCGTTGGTCATACGCGCCGAAGTCGATTTCGCGCCACCGATCATCGACCGTCGTCGGCAGGTGCAACAGCCCCGCGGCCTCGACGGTCTGGCGGGTGCGCGTCATTGCACTCGTGACCACGCGCACGACGTCGTAGTGCTCCCGCAGATGTACACCCACGGCCTTGGCCTGTTGCCAGCCCACGTCGTCGAGAGGCGAGTCGTACTGCCCTTGCAGGCGCCCCTCGGCGTTGTACGCCGTGCGGCCATGGCGCAGGAAGATCAGCACGGCCGAACGCTAACGCGACCCACCCGCGGCCGCCGCCGGCCGCCAACTCTCACGTACCGTGACCAACACTCGCCCGCGGGCGAACCTTTCCCACCGACGGTGGTCGACGCGGCTGAATATCGGTCAGCCGCACTCGCGGGCTCTCTGCAACTCGGCCCCTCTCTCACGCAATGGTCTCTCTCGAAGTGGCCGTGACACGGGCACAAGCGCTCGCGCTTGCAGCATAAACAGGGGGTGAGACAACGAACGAGGGCCGCAAGCGCGCCGCAAATGTTTCAACCAACGCGACTTCGTCAACACTGGTCAACTTCGTCAACACTGGTCACAAAACGGGAACGAACACCGGGGTAGGTGGGCTCGAAACGCCCGAGCGCCGAGCCACATCACTCGCCGTGGCAAACACTCGCCCGCGGGCGAACCTTTCCCACCGACGGTGGTCTGCGCGCCCGAAAGCCGCCCTACTCAGACGCCGAGTACTTCGCGCGCGTGTTGCACGTCGCGCTTGAGCTGCGCGCTGAGTGCGTCGATGCCGGCGAAACGCTGTTCGCTCCGCAAGAAGTCGACGAAGCTCACACGGGCGGTCTCACCGTAGAGGTCGTCGTCGAAGTCGATCAGGTGGGCCTCGAGCAGCGACTGCTCTGCGTGTTCGTAGAACGTCGGCCGCCGACCGATATTGATCGCGCACGGAAACACTTGGCCGTTGGCTCGGGTGTACCAACCGGCGTAGACGGCGTCGGCGGGCCATGCCATCTGTTTGGACACCGGGATGTTCGCCGTGGGAAAACCGATCGTGCGCCCGCGCTCGTCGCCCCGAGCAACGACGCCTCGCACTTCGTAGGGCCGCCCGAGCATCGCCGCGGCAGCCGCGACATCGCCGCCCGCCAGCGCGCGGCGAATTGCGGTGGAGCTGACCGGCTCGCGCGCGGCCACTTCGTGGCGGATCAGCTCCAACCCGTCGACCTCGAAGCCCAGCTTTTCGCCCATTGCCCGCAGCCGCTCGATGTTGCCTTCGCGGTTGCGTCCGAAATGGAAGTCTTCCCCGACCACCACGGCCTTTGCGTGCAGCGCGTCGCCGAAGACCTGCCGCACGAAGTCGTCGGAGGTGGTGAGCGAGCGGTCGTGGTCGAAGTGCACGACATAGACCACGTCGACACCGTTGGCGTCGAGCAACTCGATCTTTTGATCGAGCGACATGAGGATCTTGGGTGCGTTCTCGGGTCGCAGCACCAGTGCCGGGTGGACGTCGAAGGTCACGACCGCCGACAGGACATCGCGGGCCTCGGCCTCGGTGCGCAGTTGCCGCAGGACGTGCTGGTGACCCAGGTGCACACCGTCGAAGGTGCCGATCGACACGACGCTGCTCTCGCGCGGGCCGAGCCCCGGATCACCATCGTGAATGACCTTCATCGCGCTCCCCTGCTGGAATCACGCTCGGCTGGCCTGGCCAGCGTCACGACGGTACCAGCACCACCGTGGGTTTGACCCGTTCCGGGCCGTGTGACGCATAGACGGCGACCAGTTCGCCCGTCGCCGACACCACGCTCCAGGGCCCGGCGCCGCTACCCACGCCGAGGTCGGCGCGGCCGAACACCCGCCCATTGCGGATGAGCGCGACCATCGCCTCGTCGACCGCCACGGTCGGCGTACCGCGCATGGCGTCGATCATCGGCCGCACCTCGAGCGCGTCGAGCGGGCAGGCTTCGTCGATGCCGAAATGGCCCACGCGCGTGCGGCGCAACCTTCGCAGATGCGCGCCGCCGCCCAATGCCCGACCGAGATCCGCCGCGAGCGAACGGATGTAGGTGCCGGACGAGCAGTCGATCTCCGCGCCGTAGACGAGGGGGCCCACGGGACTGATGTCAAAGCGGGCGACGTGCACGTGCCGGGCCGGCCGCTCGATCTCGATGCCTTCTCGGGCCAGCTCGTGCAGGCGCCGGCCGTCGATCTTGATCGCCGACACCATCGGGGGTATCTGGTCGATGTCGCCGACGAAGTGCGCCGCGGCAGCGACGACATCGTCGGCCGTGACCGAGCGCATGTCGTGGGTGGCGGTGACGACGCCGGCCGCATCGAGCGTGTCGGTCTCGATGCCGAGCTCGATCTCGGCGACATAGGTCTTGTCGCTACCGGACAAGAATTGCAACAGGCGCGTCGCGCGACCGATGCCCAACAACAACACGCCGGTGGCATCGGGGTCGAGTGTGCCGGCGTGGCCGATGCGACGCTCGCTCAACTGCTTGCGGGCCCGCCCGACGACGTCGTGCGACGTCATTCCCGCGGGCTTGTCGACGATCGCGAAGCCGTCAGTCACTGTCGTCGGTGTGCAGCTGCTTGAGGATCGTCTCGATCCGCTCGGCGCTGCGTTGCACATCGTCGGGCAGGAACTCGAGATCGGGCGTCTTGCGGATGCGCGCTTGCTGGCCCACCGCCCGCCTCGCTTTGGTGCGGAACCGCTCGAGCGCGCTGACGACATCGGGACTCTCGTCTTCGCCGTCGACGGTCGTGTAGTACACCCGCGCCTTTTCGAACTCACGGTCGACGTCGACCGCCGTGATCGTCACGAACTCCAGACCTTCTTCGTCTTCTCTGGTCAGCTGCTCCGCGATGATCTCGCGCAGCAACTCGTTGACTCGGTCGGTTCGTTCATAGCCACGCTTGTTACCCATCTAATCCTCCAGCCACAATCGGCGAGCGTCGATGACTTCGAACTCGGGAAACGACCACACGAACCGCTCGGCGTCGTCGACGATCTGCGCCACGAGCGTTGCGCTGCTCGATACCGCCACGATGCCGATTTCGGCGCGTTGCCATTTGTCTTGATGTGCCGTCTCGGCGACCGCGACTGCGTGACGGTTGCGCAAACCGTCGAGCAGCGGCCGCAGCACCGATCGCTTTTCTTTGAGCGAGTGGGTCTCCGGGATATGAAGTTCGAGGGCGAGGGCCAACACATGCACCCCCGAATTGTGCCAGCTGGATCGGGCTGCCTACGTGCGCGGGATCAACCGATTCTCGAAGGTTTCGATCGTGTCGCCCGGCTTGAGATCTTGGAAGTCGGAGAGCCCGATGCCGCACTCGAAGCCCGTGGCCACCTCACGCACGTCGTCTTTGAAGCGACGTAACGAGGCGATCTCGCCCTTCCAGATGATCGTGCCGTCACGCAAGAAGCGCACCTTGGAACCACGGGTGATCGTGCCGTGCAGCACCATGCAACCGGCGACCTTGCCGGCACGGGGCACGGCGAAGACATCGCGGACTTCGGCTTCGCCGGTGACCACTTCTTCGAACTCGGGCGCCAGCAAACCGACGACCGCGTTCTGGATGTCTTCGAGCACCTGGTAGATGATCTCGTAGGTACGGATCTCGACGTGTTCGACTTCGGCGAGCTCTCGGGCGGTGCGGTCGGGGCGAACGTTGAACCCGACGATCGTCGCCTTGGACGCTGACGCCAACTGGATGTCGCTCTTGGTGATGCCACCGACACCACGCGAGATGATCGAGATCTTGACCTCGTCGCGTTCGAGTCGTTTGATCGACTCGGTGAGCGCTTCGAGCGAACCACCGACATCGGCTTTGACGATGAGGTTGAGCGTGGCGGCCTCGCCGGCCTTGATCTGTTCGAAGATGTCTTCGAGGCGAGCGCCACCAGCGAGCGCGTGCTGATCGCGGGTCAGCGTCGACAAGCGGCGCCAGTGCTCACGGGTCGTCGCGACGCGTGATGCGATCTTTTCGGTCGGCGCCACGGCAAAGCGGTCGCCCGCTTGCGGTGTCTCGTCGAGCCCGAGCACCTGCACCGGAGTGGAGGGACCGGCTTCGTCGATCGGATGGCCGAGGTCGTCGAGCAGTGCTCGAACCCGTCCCCACGCCGCGCCGGCGACGAGCGGATCGCCCACCTTCAAGGTGCCCCGTTGCACGAGGATCGTGGCCACCGGGCCGCGACCGATGTCGAGGTTGGCTTCGAGCACGACACCCATGGCGCGCCCGTCGGGTAGCGCTCGCAGATCTTCGACTTCGGACATCACCGCTAGGTTGTCGAGCAGTTCGTCGATGCCGATGCCTTGCAGCGCCGACACTTCGACGACGACGGTGTCACCGCCCCACGACTCGGGGATGAGGCCGTGCTCGCTGATCTGCTGGAGCACGCGATCGGGGTTGGCCTGCTCGCGATCGATCTTGTTGACCGCGACCATGATCGGCACTTCGGCCGCCTTGGCGTGGTTGATCGCCTCGACGGTTTGCGGCATGACGCCGTCATCGGCCGCAACGACGAGGATGACGATGTCGGTCGCTTGCGCACCACGGGCGCGCATGGCGGTGAACGCCTCGTGGCCCGGTGTGTCGATGAAGGTGATCTTGTGGCCGTTGTGGTCGACTTGGTAGGCGCCGATGTGCTGCGTGATACCGCCGGCTTCGCCCGCGACAACGTTGGTGTTGCGGATGCGGTCGAGCAGCTTGGTCTTGCCGTGATCGACGTGGCCCATCACCGTGACGATCGGCGGTCGCAGCGGCCATGCCTCGTACTCGTCGTCGCTCGGCTCGGGCGGCATCGCCAGCATGCGCTGGAGTTCGACTTCTTGCTCTTGGCCGGGCTCGACCAATTGGATCTGCGCGCCGATCTCGGCCGCGAACAATTCGAGCATGTCGTCGGTCAACGACTGAGTCGCCGTGACCATCTCGCCTTGCTGCAAGAGGTAGCGCACGACATCGGCCGCGGTGCGATTGAGCTTGGGACCGACGTCTTGCGCGGTCGACAGACGCTCGATGATGACGACGCCTTCGGGGATCGGCGCGTTGGTCGGGCTGTAGGTCGGCAGGTTGAGCGGCTCGAGCTCTTCACGAACCCGACGACGACGGCCTTTGCGCCGTGGTTGTTGATGCTGACGGCCGGGACCGCGGCTGGGGGCACCGGTACCGCGCCCGGGAGCACCGGGACCGGCACCTGGACCGCTGCGACCGGGCGTCGACGGGCCGTCGAAGCGCGGAGGACGGGGACCACCGGTGCCGCCACCGGGACGGCCGGGACCACTGGGACCGCCGGGACGACCAGGGCCGCCACCGGGACGGTTGGGGCCGCCGGTGACCGAGGGACGCGAGGGTGGCGTGGCGCGACGGGCACCGCCGGCACCGCCACCGGGGGGCGGCGGGATCGGGCGGCCGGTGTGCGGGCTGCGCGGGGGCGGCGGGATCGGCCGACCCGACGGTGACAGCGGCGAGCTGGTGCGGGCCGATGCGGCGATGTCGGAGCGACCTTCGCCGGGGCGAGGACGCGAGTCGGGTCGCGGGCGTTGCGCGGCGGCGGGCGGCCGCTGCTGTTCGGTCGGTCGCGGGGCGTCGGCGGGGCGCAGTCCACCGGGGGCGGTGCTGCGCGTGGGCGGTGCGGCCGCGGGCGGGGGCGCGGCGGCCGCGGGACGCGGCGCGGTCGCGCCACCCGAGCGGATCACGCGAGTCGGAGCGGCGCGGACTTCGGGTTCGGCGGCCACCTCGGCGCGCGGTGGGGACACCTCGGCGGGCGCCAGCGCGGGCTCGGTAGCGGCGGCTGCCGCGGCAGGTGCGAGCGGTGCGACTTCGGCGGGCGGCGGGTCGAGAACGATCGGCGCTTCGGGCACGGTGAGCTCGATGACGGGCGCGGCGACTTGGACGTCGTCACCGGATTCGCCGGCGACCGCAGCCTTTTTGGCGCCCTTCTTGCCGGGCTTCTTTTCGGCCTCGGGCTCTTCTGGCTGGGTGTCGCGGATCAAGCCCTCGCGCTCGGCCTTGCGCCGGACGCGGTCGGCATGAGCCTCGACGATGCTCGACGAGTGGCTCTTGACGCCGATCCCGAGCGCGATGCACAGATCGAGGGCTTCTTTGTTGGTCAGTCCAAGCTCGCGTGCGAGTTCATACACGCGAATGTTCTTTGGCAAGTGGTGCCCGTTTCTTTCTCTGCTGGCTCTTGTTCGGGCCGAGCTTTACTTATCCTCGCACGATTCGGCCGCGTCGCACGAAGTGGTTGTTGTTGCGGTTCGGGGACACCAAGCCGGAGGACGCGCCCCCGACCCCTGTGACCCATCTTGGGAGGCTCGCCATAAAGAGCCCCATTCGTTTGCAGTCGATGGCCCGAACAACTTGCGTAGTGCGGTCATCGCAGAGTCGGCGCATGCCGGCCCCGGCCCAACCCATGCGCCGCGCCCCTGTGAGGGACCGCCGATCACGAGTCGACCATCAAGCGTACGGGTAATTCGGACCAGTTCGCGCGCGAAACCCGACCGGCGGCAACCGACACAAGTGCGGACGGGGTCAGCCTTCGCCACTCTCCCCCATCGTCTTGTACTCCACGGCCGATACCTCTGGGCCACCTTCGGCCGATTTCCAGACCTGTTCACCCGTCTCGGGGTCGACAACCCACTCACCCTCGGCCCAAACGGTGTTGGCCTCGACGGTCATCTGGGTTTCGCTCTTGATGTCGACGCGCCACCCGGTCAGGCGAGCCGCGAGCCGGGCGTTTTGACCCTCTTTGCCGATGGCCAACGAGAGGGCCTGGTCGGGAACGATTACTTCGGCGGTACCGGTGACCTCATCGATGTTGACTTGTCGGACCTTGGCCGGTGAGAGGGCCTTGGCCACGAAGTCGGCCGGATCGTCGCTGAAGGGCACGATGTCGATCTTCTCACCGCGCAACTCGTTGACGACCTGACGAACGCGAGCGCCGCGCGCGCCGACGCAGGCGCCGACGGGGTCGACGTTGGGGTCGTTGGAGTAAACCGCGATCTTGGTGCGATGGCCCGGTTCGCGCGCGCACGCCCGGATCTCGACGACACCGTCGGCGATCTCGGGGACTTCGAGTTCGAAGAGGCGTTTGATCAAACCGGGATGGGTGCGGCTGACGACGATCTGCGGACCTTTGGCCGTGCGGCGCACTTCGACGATGTACGCCTTGACGCGGCTGTTGGGCTCGGGCCGTTCGTAGGGAACCTGCTCGGCTTGCGGCAGCAACGCTTCGACGCGACCGAGGTCGAGCAACGTGTAGCGCGAGTCGCTCTGTTGGATGATGCCCGTGACGATGTCGCCTTCGCGGCCCGCGTACTCTTCGTACTTGAGCTCACGTTCGGCTTCGCGAATGCGCTGCGTCATCACCTGACGGAACGTCTGCGCGGCGATGCGACCGAAATCTTTCGGCGTGACATCGAACTCGTCGCCGACGGGCTCGCCCTCTTCGTCGAGCTCTTGCGCGAAGACGCGGATTTCCCCGGTATCCGGATCAATTGTGACGTAGGCGTACTCCGACGCTCCGGGCATGCGCTTGTAGGCCGACTCGAGCGCGTCGGCCAGCGCCGCGAGCAACGTATCGACCGAGATGCCTTTTTCTGCCGCGAGCGCGCCAAGCGCTTCTAGGTCGACGTTCATGCATGCACCGCCTTCTTCGTTGCCGAGGCTTTGCCCGGTTTCTTCCCGGGCTTGGGAGCCGGACCCCACTCGAAAATCGTGTTGGCCCGTTCGATGTCTTCGTACGCGAGCGAGCGCGTCGTGCCGTCGTCGCCGACGAGTTGGATACCGTCGTCGCCCGCCGCCGCGAGCGTGCCTTCGAGACGACGCTCACCCTCGACGTGCGGTTTCGTCTTGACCTTGATGCGCGCGCCGACCGAACGAACGAAGTGTGGCTGACGCCGCAACGGACGCTCGAGGCCGGGGCTCGATACTTCGAGCGTGTAGCGACCGGGAATGGGGTCATCGTGATCGAGTGCGCGAGACAGCTCGCGGGTGATGAGGCCGATGGTGCCGATGTCGACACCGCCTTCGCGCTCGACGGTGACGCGCAAGATGCCGCCGGCGTGGTCGACGTCGAAGAGATCGACACCCAGGTCCGCGCAGATCGGCTCGACGAGTTGGTTGACTCGTTCGACAATTCCCATTTGCTCCACCTCCTGGTCGATGTTCGATCGTCGTTCGTACGGCCGGCGCCCGACGAAACGAAAGGCGTGGGCCGAAGCCCACGCCTTCGCTCGAGAACGAATGGCCGTTGTGCGCGGGGAAGTATATCTGCCCAGGCGAAGGACTCCCGCCGCCCCTTCGCGGGCGCGATCGCCCGCCTCAGTACGAGCGGGCGACGATGGCCACGAGCCCCGGCTCGTCCTGTGACGTCGGGACCTGCCCGTCGGCCCGCTGGAGGCAACGCACGGACACCGCGTGGCGGTTGAGTTCGGTCTCGCCGGCTTCGCCGACCACATCCCAAGAAATGCGGGCGAAGCCCGTTGCCGCCGCATCGACCGCCTCGGCCACGGAGGTCACTTCGACGGTGCGGGCGTCGCGACGCGCGACGGCTTGGGCAAACATTGAGGCTTGGATCTCGGTCAGGAGCGCTGCCGCTTGCCCCGCGAACTCGCCCAAGGGGATCGTGGACTTTTCGCCGGTGTCCCGCCGGGCGACCGTAACCACACCGTTGGCGAGATCGCGCGGACCGACTTCGACGCGCAGTGGCACACCCTTGATCTCCCAATCGGTCACGCGTCGACCGAACGACGCGGACACCTTGTTGTCGAGCTCAACCCGTACACCGGTGTCGCGCAGCTCTTTGGTCAAGCGCTCGGCCGCGGCGTTGGTATCGGGCTCGTCGCGCACGAGCAGCACGACGATCTGGTGCGGTGCGAGCGAGGGAGGTACGCGCAAACCGTTGTCGTCACCATGGGCCATGATCAGCCCGCCCACCATACGCGTCGACGTGCCCCACGATGTGGTCCACACCAGCTGTTGCTCGCCCTTGTCGTCGAGGAACGTGGTGTCGAAGGCGCGCGCGAAGTTCTGCCCGAGCTCGTGCGACGTACCCATCTGCAGCGCCTTGCCGTCGCCCATCATGGCCTCGAGGCAATAGGTGAACGTCGCACCGGCGAATCGCTCTTTGCGCGTCTTCGCGCCGACATGCACGGGGATGGCGAGCACGTTGAGCATGAAGTCTTCGTAAACCTCGTGGAGGATCTTGAGCGCGTAGGCGCGGCCGTCGGACTCGGTGGCGTGCGCGGTGTGACCTTCTTGCCAGAGGAACTCGGTCGTGCGCAGGAAGACCCGGGGGCGCAGCTCCCAGCGCACCACGTTGGCCCACTGGTTCAGCAGCAGCGGCAGGTCGCGATAGCTCTGGATCCATTTGGTGAAATATGTGTTGAACAGTGTTTCGCTCGTGGGGCGCACGACAACCGGTTCGTCGAGCTCTTTGCCGCCCGCGTGCGTGACGACCGCCAGCTCGGGCGAAAAGCCTTCGACGTGTTCGGCTTCTTTGCGCAGGAACGACTCGGGGATGAACAGCGGGAAATAGACGTTGGCCGCGCCCGCGGCCTTGATCCGCGCGTCCATGGCCGCTTGCATGCCTTCCCAGATGCCGTAGCCGTAGGGGCGAATGACCATCGTGCCGCGCACGGGGCCATTTTCGGCGAGCTCTGCCTTGGCGACGACGTCTTGATACCACGCGGGAAAGTCATCGGCCTGCGGAGTGAGGATCGGTGCTTTCGCCATAGGGGCTAGAGGTTACAAGCCGGATGATCGCGCCACGGCCATTAACGCGTGACGGCCGCTGCGAATGCGCGATGCACCCCTTGCAACACCACGAAGTTGCCGTCGGCGCGCGCCGATGGCATCGTCCACGGCAACCGCAGATGCGCAACCACGGCGGAGACCACGGCGACGAGGCCGGCGCAGAAGATCAAGATCGCGATCAGGCCGAACCATCGCAAGGCCAACCCGCCGGTCAGGCCCACGACTCCCAGCCACGCGAACCACAGCCGCCGGCGCATGAGGTTCATGCGGCGCTCGAAGGCCGCCGCGCTCAGCGGCAACTTCACGAGGTAGCGCGTGCGGATCCGCGAGTAGACGGCCGCGAGCACCAACAGACCGATCGGTCCAGCCAACAACAACAGCCATGCGACGCCGAGCGGCTTGGGCACGACGAGTGACGCATACCCGTCGGCGCGCGCCCCCGTCATGCAACACACCGGCGGAAGGCGCCCGACCAACGCGTCGTCGAGTCGGACTCGAGCGGTTGTGCTCATGCTCGGCAATGTAACTTCCCGCCATGGCTACTCCGACAACCCACTCGATTCCGGTCGACGGTGGGCTGCTCCACGTCGGCGTCTGGGACGGCGGAGAGCGCGTCGTGCTCGCCATCCACGGCGGCACGTCTTCGCACACCGTCTGGTCGACGATCGTCGCGGAACTTGCCGGCGCGGCCACCGTCATTGCGCCCGACTTTCGCGGCGCCGCCGGCAGCGAACATGTCGGTCCGCCCTACGGTCTGCGCGCGCACTGCGACGACATGCAGCGCGTGCTCGATCATTTCGAAGTCGATCGCGCAGTCGTCACCGGATGGTCACTGGGCGGTTTCATTGCGACGAACGCTGCAGCCGCACTCGGCGATCGAACTGCGGCGGTCGTGCTCGTCGACGGCGGCATCCCGCTTGCGTTGCCGGCCGGATTCGACCCTGTCGCCACGCACTCGCGGTTGATCGAGCCGGCGCGCCAACGCGAGCGCAACGGCGAGTTGCTCGGGGTGAACTTCGACGCAATGAGTGCCGACGTGATGGACACGCTGACGGGCGACACGCGCGACGCGGCACGGCGCGTCAAGGTGCCGATGAGCTTCGTATGGGCCGAGCGAGGACTCCAAGGAGAACCGGAGGGCTACTACCCCCTCGCTGCGATCCACGAGTTTGCGGCGCACCATCCACTGCGCATTGCCGAGGGGCACGACCTCGATCACTTCTCGGTCATGCTCTCGCCGCGCGGCGCGCAACTAGTGGCCGATGAACTTCGCTGGGCCCTGAGCACCGGCTGAGATGGAACAACGCCAGACACGCCTCTGGTTGGTCGCCTTTGCCATCGCTTATGCGGTGTTGCATCACAACGGAACCGTGCTCAGTCCGTTGGGTGGGCGGGGCACCACCCGGTGGATCGATTGGTTCGACCTGGCAACGCCGTTGTTGGTTCTGTTGCCATCGGCTGGCCTGTTGCGTTGCGTCGGCGGCAATGCGAAGCAATGGGTGCTCTGGTGCGTCGGTGCAATCGTCTACACCGAAGGCCACGGCGTACATCTCGCCGCGAACTCGATCTACCACGACGCTCCCAGCGATACGGCGCACCTTTGGGACGAGGTGGTCGGTCACCTGATCTGGTACTCGGGATTTTGGATCATTGTCGTTGTATTGGTGGCTGCATTGGCCAAAACGTCATTGCCGCTCTCGCCGCTGGGCGTGGCGTTGGCCGCGGCGGTTGGAGTCACGCACGCGACCAATGGCCTCGGCGCCGACCGACCCGTGCCGGTCGTTGCGGCGGTGATCGCGGTCGCGTTCATCGCGCTCGGACTGCGCCTGCGCACCGATGCCGGCCGCTACCTCGCCGTCGCCTACGCCATAGCGATCCTCACGATGACCGCCGTGTTACTCGTGGACAACTAGCCCGGCAAACCCTCGTTCTGGCTGTCAAACGTCGCACATAGTGCGACGTTTGACAGCCAGAACGGATGAAATCAGGGGCGGTCGTTGCGCTTGCGGATCAATTCGATGCGCTCGCCCGAATGGTTGGCGTCGGCACCCCGTTCGTCGAGCAGGCGCGCTCGATCGCGCTCGGCTTCGCGTGCGGCCTTGACGGTGTCGACGCGCGCAACGGCGGCCTCGGTCCCGTGCTCCATGATGTACTCGGCCCAGTCGACGAGCGCTTCGACCATTTGATCTTCGGGTACGACCGCCACGTTTTGGCCCTTGACGAACAAGTGACCGCGCTTGTGCCCCGCGGCGATACCGAGGTCGGCATCGCGCGCTTCGCCCGGACCGTTGACAACGCAGCCCATCACGGCGATCTGCAACGGGATCAACTTGTCGGCGAACGCTTCTTGTGCTTGCAGCGCCACCGCGATCACATCGATCTCCGCGCGCCCACACGACGGACACGCGATCAGATCGACGTTCTTCCGTTCGCGCAGGCCCATGGATTCGAGCAACGCGCGCCCGGCACGCGCTTCTTCGACCGGGTCCGCGGTGAGTGAATAGCGCAGCGTGTCGCCGATGCCTTCGGCCAACAAGGTCGCGATACCCGCCGTCGACTTGATGAGGCCGATCGGCAGCGGGCCGGCCTCGGTCACGCCGAGATGCAGCGGATGGTCGGTGACCTCGGCCAGCATGCGGTAGGACTCGATCATGAGCGGCACACTCGAGCATTTGACCGCGATCTTGATGGCGTCGAAACCGACCTCGTCGAAGTACGCCATCTCGCGCTGCGCGGATTCGACCATGGCTTCGGGCGTGACGCGGCCGCCGTACTTCTCGTAGAGCGTCGGATCGAGCGAGCCGCCATTGACGCCGATGCGAATCGGTACGCCGCGCGCTTTGGCTTCTTGCGCGACGATCTTGATGTGCTCGGGCCGGCGGATGTTGCCGGGATTGAGACGCAGGCAGTGCACGCCGGCCTCGAGCGCGGCCAGCGCCATCTTGTACTGGTGGTGGATGTCGGCGACGATCGGCACCGGCGAGCGGGGAACGATCTGCGCGAGCCCTTCGGCCGCCTCGATCTCGTTGCACGTACAGCGCACGATGTCGGCACCCGCAGCCGCGAGCGCGTAGATCTGTTGCAGCGTGCCTTCGACGTCGGCGGTCTTGGTCGTCGTCATCGACTGCACCGTGATGGGTGCGTCGCCCCCCACTGGCACCGGACCGACCATGATCTGGCGGGTCTTGCGACGGGGATGGCTGGCGGTGACGTCCATGGACGTGACGCTAGAACTTCAACGGGTCGACGATGTCACGCAAACCGGTGAACAGCATCAGACTCGCCATCAACGCGACCACCACATAGGTCAGCGGCAACAGCTTGGCGAAGTCGGCGTGATACATGCGGCCCTTGCGCGACCGGATGCGCTCGTAGGTGGCGACGACGATGTGGCCGCCGTCGAGCGGGAGCAACGGCAGCAGGTTGAGCACGCCGATGAAGATGTTGAAAGCGGCGTAGAACAACAAAGCGCCTCGCGCGCCGTTTTCGTCGGCAATCTGCTTGCCGGCCCGTGCGGCGCCGATGATCGAGATGGCTCGGTGACTATCGCGATCATTGGCCGCTTCGCGTTCGTCGTCGGTGATCACCGTCTCGGGCGTCGTTCCCACGGAAGGCTTGGCCTCTTTGTTGAACGCATTGGAGAACGTGTCGTTGAATCCCTTTTTCGAGGCGAAGACGCCGAGACCGGTCACCGCGGCCTTCGACGTGCGCCCGATGGCCCTCATCGTCGATTTCGAACCTTCGACGACACCGAGCGGCACGATCTCCTCGCCCCGGACGATGCCGAGATAGCCGACGGCACCGTTCTCGCGATCGAGAGCGGTGATCGCCACTTTTGTGTCGAACTCGGTGGCGTCGATCGCGCCGAACGCCCGCACGGTGTAGGTCTTGCCGACCTCGACCATGCTCAGGAACTGCGAGTAGGTCGTCACCGGTTGACCTTCGACCGCCAAGACCTGTTCGTACTTGAGCAGGCCGTCGATGCCGGCCGCGCCGCTTTCGGACAAGCGCCAGCCGGCCGTACCGGTGATCTGGATCTCTTGGCCGTCGCGCAGCACCTGCATCGTCAACGGTTGGTCGTACAACGGTCCGAGGACAGGCCCGACTCCGGCGAAACCGTTGACCGGTTCGCCGTTGATCGTCAGGATGCGGTCGCCCGCGATCAGACCGGCTTGGTCCGCGGCGGCGCCGGGAACGGTCTCACTCACGTACCACTTGTTTTCGTCGGGCACGCCGAGGAACGAGAAGCAGATGAAGAACAACAGCGTGGCCATGATGAAGTGCATGCCCGAACCCGCCGACGCCACGAGCAAGCGCCGCGGATACGACTTTTGCCGGAATGCCCTCGGTTCGTCGGCCGGGTCGACCTCTTCGAGGTTGTGCATCCCGATGATCTTGACGTAGGCCCCCGCGGGAATGAGCTTGAGGCCGTATTCGGTCTCGCCGCGTCGAAACGACCACAACGTCGGACCGAAACCGAGGAAGAACTCAGTGGCCTTCATGCCGGTCCACTTGGCCGTGATGAAGTGGCCGAGTTCGTGGAAGAAGATCATCACGGCGATGCCGAGGATGATCAGTGGCGCATTGACGCCGAGCTTGCGACCGAGGATGAGCGCGCCGGCCACCAGCAGGACCAGCGCCACCGGGTTGGACTTGGGCCCGTCGTGGACCACGACCTCGCCGGGAGGGTCGTCTTGGGCACCCGTTTGCGGGGGGCTCGTTTGGATGTCGGTCACGCTGCTCTCCGTTCGATGATCGCGCGTGCGCAATCGCGCGCGGCGGCATCGGCCGCGAGCACGGCTTCGACGCTGTCCGCGGCGCAACCGGGCCAGCGATCGAGCGCCGCTGACAACACATCGGCAATCGAGGTCCACCGCATGAGGCCATTGAGGAACGCCTCGACCGCCACTTCATTGGCCGCACTGAGCCAGGCGGGCGCCGTCTCTCCGGCCCGACCGGCGTGATAGGCGAGGTTGAGGCAGGGAAACGCGTGGTGGTCGGGGGGCTCGAAATCCAGGCGACTCAGCGACGTCCAGTCGATGGCACCGAACGACATCGTCGAACGATCGGGATATTCGAGCGCGTAGGCCATGCACAACCGCATGTCGGGCATCGACAGCTGCGCGATCGTCGCACCATCGGTGAACGTGACCATCGAATGCACGATCGACTGCGGGTGAACGACCACATCGATGTCGTCGAAGTCGATGCCGTGCGACGCGCCGTAGAGCTCGTGGGCCTCGATCACTTCGAGACCCTTGTTCATGAGCGTCGACGAATCGACGGTGATCTTGGGTCCCATGCTCCACGTGGGATGCACGAGCGCAGCATCGATCGTCACATCGGCCAACTCGCCGCGGGACTTGCCGCGAAACGGGCCGCCGCTGGCGGTCAGCACCAACTTGGCCACGCGTGCCGGATTGTCGTTGGCCCGCAGACACTGATGCAGCGCGCAGTGCTCGCTGTCGACGGGCAACAGTTCGGCGCCCGGCGTCGAGCGCACACGCGCGACGACGGGCCCTGCGGCGATCAGCGATTCTTTGTTCGCCAAGCCGAGACGACGCCCGGCGGCGAGCGCGGCCAACGTGACCGGTAGCCCGGCAAAGCCGACGACGCCGTTGATGACCATTTGCCCTTCGCGGGCCGCATCGGCCAGCGCGTCGGGACCGGTGAGCACCTCGACGGTCGCCGGGATGAGTTCTCGCAACTCCGCGGCGCGCTCGTTGTCGGCGAGCGCCACGACCCGGGGCCGAAACTCGTGGACCTGCGCGGCCAACTCTTTGACCGACGTTGCGGCACCGAGCGCGACGACTTCGAAGCGCTCGGGCGCGGCCCGCACGATGTCGAGGGTCTGCGTGCCGATCGAACCGGTCGAACCGAGCACGGCAAGCGTCGTGGTCATCTCATCGACGATAGGCGCTGCACGGTGTTTCGCGACGGCGGGGCCGGCTCAGAGGATGACGAACCGGGCGACGTAGTAGGTGGCCGGCAAGGTGAACAGCAGGGCGTCGAAACGGTCGAGCACCCCGCCGTGGCCCTTGAGGATGTTACCCATGTCCTTGACGCCCAGATCGCGCTTGATCAGCGACTCGACGAGATCGCCGAGGGGTGCCGTCACGGCGATGGCGAGACCGAGCAGCGCGGCCTGCGGCATACCGCCGACCCAGACCCCGTAGCGATCGGCCGGCGCCTCACCGAACGGTGCGATCTTGAACATGCCGACGGCGACCACGACGACGATGATCGATGTCAACATGCCACCGATGAGGCCCTCGCGGGTCTTGCCCGGGCTGACCGAGGTCAACTTGGTCTTGCCCGCCGAACGCCCCACGAGCAACGCGCCGATGTCGTGACCGACCGTGCCGAGCACGGCGGCGAGGATCATGCCGATGCCGTAGTGGCCGAACACGCGCAACATCAACGCACCGTAGGAACCGAGCACGCCGATGTACGACACGGTCAGCATCGTGACGCCCGCGTTGAGCACCGGTGATTCGTCACCCGCTTTCGCCAGGAACCACAGCAACGAGAACGCGGTGCTGATCGCGACGATGACCAAGAGCCCGTCGACGCCGCGCTGGTACACCGCGACCGGAGCCCCGACTGCAGCCACGATCGCCAACAGCGTGGCCGGCTGATAACCGGCGCGTCGGAGCGCGTTGGAGAGCTCGATCACACACAGGCCGAGCACCACCGACATGAGCGCGACCGTGGCGGCTGCACCGGTGACGAATGCCGCGATGGCAAGAACGCCGAGCACCACGCCGGTGACGACACGGGCGCGCATGTCGTTGCGCCGCCGCGGCGCGGGACGCGCCTCGGCGCGCCCGCCGCTCTTCGCGGCTGCGGCCTTCTTGGTGGCGGAGCGCGCCGCGGCACCGGCTCCGGCGCGACTCGCCGTCGCGGTGCCGGCATTGGTGATCGGGATCGGCGCAAGGTCGTCATCGTCGTCGTCGACGTGGGTCTCGTCATCGCCGATGAAGCGCTGGAAGTCCGCGTTGCCTTCGTCGTCGAACTCGAAGAACTCCTCGGCCGCCGCCTCGGAGTCGTAATCGGCACCGGCCGCCGTGGCCGTGGCCTCGGGCTCGTCGTCGTAATCGGCCGCCGACTCCCGCCAGCGCGGCTGCGAGCCGGTCAGCGTCGTCCACGCGTCGGCATCACCGCGTTTGGCGGCCGGTGCCTGACCGGTGGGTGGCTCGGTCCAGTGCGGCAACTCGACGGCGTCATCGTCTTCTTCGTCTTCTTCGTCTTCTTCTGCTTCGTCGTCGTAGTCGTCGTCGAATTCGTCTTCCTCGTCGTAGTCGTCGTCGAGGTCGTCGTCGAAGACCGAGCGTCCGGGGCGCACGGCGTCATCGGCCGGACGGCTCCGCAAGAGACGCTCGTCTCCGGCTCGGGGGCGGATGGGTTCGTTCACGACAGGGCCTCCTCGGTCACGACGCTAAGCCAGCGGCGTGAGCAGTGGTACTCACCATCAGACTTCAAGGAGTTCTTCGACTTTCTTGACGCGCGCGGTGTCCACCTGCGTCTCGTGTAGGTGGGTGAGCCGATCGAGCTCTTTTTCGGCCCGGGCCAAATCGTTCTCGGTCAGATCGCCGTTCTTCTTCAAGTCGTCGAGCTCTTTGCGGGAGTGGCGGCGCACATTGCGGATCGCCACTTTGGCCTCTTCGGCCATCTTGTCGACCACGCGAGTCAGCTCTTTGCGCCGTTGTTCGGTCGGCGGGGGGAAGTTGAGCCGGATCGCACGGCCGTCATTGCTCGGCGCCAAGCCGAGATCAGCGTTACGAATGACCTTCTCGATCACCCCGAGCGTGCCCGGATCGTGCGGAGAGATGACGAGTTGGCGCACCTCGGGTATCGAGAAGGAGGCGACGTCCTGCAGCTTCATCTCGGCGCCATAGACCTCGACCGTCAGCTTCTCCACCAGCGCCGAGCTGGCCCGACCGGTGCGGATGGTGGCGAATTCGGTACGCGCGTAGCTGACCGCCTTGTCCATCTTTTCCGCCGCATCCTCGAGCACGACGTCAGCGAGTTCGCTCACGCTCACCTCCTCGTTCGCCCAACAACCGCCGCTGTCGCGGCGGGCTCTCAACAGACCAGCGTACCGATGGCCTGGCCGCTGAGCAGGGACCGCACGTTGCCCGTCTTCATCAAGTCGAACACGACGATCGGAAGGCGGTTCTCCATGCACAGCGTGGTCGCCGTGTGATCCATCACCCGGAGGTCGCGCTGGAGTACGTCCATGTAGGTGATCTGGTCGAGCTTGGTGGCGTTGGGGTCCAGTTTGGGGTCGGCCGTGTAGACCCCGTCGACCTGTGTGCCCTTGAGCACCGCGCCCGCCTCGACCTCGACCGCGCGCAGCGCGGCAGTGGTGTCGGTCGTGAAGAACGGATTGCCGGTGCCGCCGGCAAAGATCACCACGCGGCCCTTTTCGAAGTGCCGGATCGCCCGGCGCCGGATGTACGGCTCGGCGATCTGCGCCATGTGCACCGCGGTTTGCACGCGCGTCGGCACGCCGATGCGTTCGAGCGTGTCCTGCAGCGCAAGCGCGTTGATGACCGTCGCCAGCATGCCCATGTAGTCGGCCTGCGCGCGGTCCATTCCCTTGCTCGCGCCCGACATGCCGCGCCAGATGTTGCCGCCACCGACGACGACGCCGATGTCGACGTCGAACTCGGCGTAGGCCGCCGCGATCTCCGCTGCGATCGTCTCGACAACGGGACCGTCGATGCCGTAGCTCGCGTCTCCGGCGAACGCTTCACCGGAGAGCTTGAGCAGGACACGGTCCCACCGAGCCTTGTTGGTGCCACGAGCGACGGAGACGATCTCGTTGCCACGGGCGTCGATCATCGTTCAGCTACCGATGTACGCCTGCGCGAAACGAACGATCGACCCTTTGCCGATCTTTTCGCGCACCGTCTCTTTTTCGCCGAATATGCCTTGATCGAGTAACACGCGCTCTTTGTACCAAGCTGCGATGCGACCGTCGACGATCTTTTCCCAAGCAGCTTCGGGCTTGCCCTCGCTCTTGGTGATCTCGAGCAGCGTGGCCCGCTCGTGCTCGGCGAGGTCTTCGGGGACCTCGTCGCGGTTGAGCGCGATCGGCTTGGCAAAGGCGATGTGCAGCGCGATGTCGTGCAGCACACTCTGGTCGACACCGGAGCCCTCGACGATCACCGCGTTGACGCCGCGACCGTCTTGGATGTGGACGTAGGTGTCGATGGTGTTGCCCGCGGCTGCCTCGAAGCGCACGACTTTGCCGACTTCGATGTTTTCCTTGGTGACCAACTTGAGGTCTTCGATCGCGGGCATGAGCGCGTCGACCGCGCCTTCGCCGTCGGCGAGTACGGCGTCGGCGAGTTTTTGCGCCAGCGCGAGGAATGCACTGTTCTTGGCGGTGAAGTCGGTCTCGGACTTGAGTTGGACGAGCGCGGCACTGTTGGTGCCGACGGCCGCGGCAACCGCACCTTCACGGTTTTC
The DNA here is from genome assembly GCA_039934635.1 of Acidimicrobiales bacterium. Classification (GTDB taxonomy): domain Bacteria; phylum Actinomycetota; class Acidimicrobiia; order Acidimicrobiales; family WLNW01; genus DATLFA01. The sequence continues at coordinate 26,832 of JBDTLT010000008.1, read as the reverse complement.
GCGGTCGGAACGCTCGGCCGCCTTGGCCAAGCCCTTCTTGCGCAAGGCCTCGACGGCCTTGTCGAAGTCGCCATCGCTTTCGATGAGCGCCTTCTTGCAATCCATCATTCCCGCGCCGGTTGCGTCACGCAGACGCTTCACTTCTTTCGCGGTGATCTCTGCCATCAGTTCCTCACTGGTCTTCTTCGACGGGATGCCCCGCTGCGGCCGCGGCCACCTTGGCCGCGGCGATTCGGGCTTCGCGGGCAGCCGCCTCGGCCGAGGCTTGTGCCCGTGCCTGCGCTTGTTGCGCGGCAATCTCGGCTTCTTCGGTCTCGCTGCGGGCGGGAGCAGCCGCGCTCGCCCGCTTGGAGGCCATGTAGCGACCTTCCATCACGGCGTCGGAGATGACGCGCGCCATGATCTCGCCGCTGCGGATCGCATCGTCGTTGCCGGGGATCAGGTAGTCGATCACGTCGGGATCGCAGTTGGTGTCGACGACCGCGATGACCGGGATGCCCAACTTGTTGGACTCGGTGACGGCAATGGTCTCTTTCTTGGTGTCGAGGATGAACACCGCGTCGGGCAGTCGCGTCATGTTGCGCATGCCCCGCAGGTTGCGCGAGAGCTTTTCGAGCTCACGCGTGATCATCAACGCTTCTTTCTTGGGCATGGCTTCGAGTTCGCCCGAGTCGCGCATGCGCTCGTATTCCTTCATCTTCGCGACGCGCTTGGCGATCGTCTCGAAGTTGGTCAGCATGCCGCCGAGCCAGCGTTGGTTGATGTACGGCATGTTGCAGCGCTCGGCGTAGGACTCGATGGCGTCCTGGGCCTGCTTCTTGGTGCCGACGAACAGCACCGTGCCGCCACCGGCGACGAGGTCGCGCACGAACGAGTACGACGTCTCGATCCGCGTGAGCGTCTGCTTGAGATCGATGATGTAGATGCCGGAACGCTCGCCGTGGATGAATCGCTTCATCTTCGGGTTCCAGCGACGGGTCTGATGACCGAAATGGACTCCGGCCTCGAGCAACTGATTCATCGTGACAACGGCCACGGTTTCTCCCTTCCCAACGGTTTGTCACAATCTGCACCCGACGCGCTCGGCAGTACCGGGCGCGACCGTGGGAGGGCACAGATCGAGGTGAATCACCGAATCGGACGACGCGGCGGGCCAACCGGGAGGCCGACCAACCGGGAAGTCTAGCGGTACGGGCCGGGCCAATCCGCCCCGAGCGGCCCGGCCGCGGCAGCGGCGCCGTCCCCGCCGGCTACGTCCACGGGACGCCCGCCACCGGGATCAGCCGGGCCCGGTGCACGGTGGTGTTCTCGAACAGTGAGGCGGGATCGATGTACTGGCCGAACCGGCGCGCGCCGAAGTGCAACCGCGTGCCCGCCGTGCCCACGGCCTCGCCCTGAGCGACCCGCTGCCCGACGGCCACCTCGATCGCCTCGAGGTACGAATACGTCGTGCGGATGCCGCCTTGGTGGTCGATGCTCACGTAGCGCTCGTTGGCGATGACCCCCGCGAACGCGACGACGCCTTCGGCCGCCGCCCTCACGTCGGTCCCCAGCGTCGTCGAGTACTCGATGCCGCGGTTGCCCGGGCCGTAGGGCGTCGTCGGCGGACGGTAGGGATCACTGATCGGCGCCTCGACGGGCGGCACGAAACGCGGTGCCTGCGCGGCGGCCGGGCCGCCGGCGAGCAGGAGCACACTCGCGACGACGATCGCGATGGCGACGAACGGTCGAGGACAAGAACGGACAGACACGGGCAACCCTCACGCGACGACAACACAGGGGCGATGAGGGGAAAGTGAGCGGCACCTTAGCGGGCCGCGGCGACTGTCAGACCGCGGTCTCGCGAACAGCGGCGCTGATGCGAGAGCGCAATTGCAGTACCGCCTTGGTGTGGATCTGACAGACGCGGCTCTCGGTGACGCCGAGCACCTGCCCGATCTCCGCGAGCGTGAGACCTTCGTAGTAGTACAAGGTGAGGACGATCTTCTCGCGTTCGGGCATGCGATTGATCGAACGGGCGAGGATCTGCCGCATCTCCTCGACTTCGTACGCACCCACCGGACCATCGCCGGTGTCGGCGATGGTGTCACCGAGCGTCAACGTTTCGCCGCGGTCTGCCTTGCCCCCGACGAGCAACTCGTCGAGCGCCACAAGACCGACAAAAGACAATTGCGACAACAGATTTTGGAGTTGGTCTTCGGTGATGCCGAGTTCGTTGGCCAACTCTTCGTCGGTCGGTGCGCGCTTCAGCGAACCTTCGAGTTTCGCGTAGGACTTCTCGAGCTGACGCGCTTTCGCGCGCACCGAGCGGGGAACCCAGTCGATCGAACGCAGCTCGTCGAGAATCGCACCCTTGATGCGAGCGATCGCGTACGTCTCGAACTTGTAGCCGCGACGCGGATCGAATTTTTCGACCGCGTCGATCAATCCGAAGATGCCGTAGCTGACGAGATCTGCTTGCTCGACGTTTTGCGGGAGCCCAATCGCGACGCGGCCCGCGACATACTTCACCAATGGTGAGTAATGGAGGATGAGTTGGTCTCGCAGGCTTTGATCCTGCAAGCGCTTGTACTCGTCCCAAAGTGCGTCGAGATCGGCGTCCACGTGTTAGTCCAGGCCTCGGTTCGTAGTGTCCGCTCGCCTAAGCCCGGGGATGGGATTCGCGATGTACCCGCTGTAACCGCTCGCGGCTCACGTGGGTATAGACCTGTGTAGTACTCAAATCGGCGTGACCAAGAAGCTCTTGCACAGCACGAAGATCGGCACCTCCATCCAAAAGATGAGTCGCGAAGGTGTGTCGTAGTGCATGAGGATGCGTCGGAGCCACCGAGCGATGATCGAGTATCCGCCGGACATCACGAGGTGTCAGGCGCCCTCCGCGCTGGTTGGAAAACAGCGCGGCGGCCGCGTCGCGCCTGGTGGGAACCATCGCCCGGAGGGTGAGCCAGCTGGCCACCGCCTCGGTCGCCGGCTCGGAGAGCGGGACCACCCGCTCTTTGTCACCCTTTCCGATGACGGTCACCCGGCGCCGATTCAGGTCGATCGACTCAGCGGTGAGCCCGCAGAGCTCGCTGACCCGCAGGCCACTGCCATAGAGCAGCTCGATGACGGCCGTATCGCGCGCCGATCGGGCGTCGTCGTCGTCCGCGCAACGCACTGACTGGCCCGACAACAAGACGTCGAGTTCGTCGGAGGACAAGATGCGGGGCAGGCGGGCTTCGCCCCGGGGGGCCGACAACCCTCGAGTGGGATCTCGTTCGATGCGCCCGCTGCGGCGGAGCCAATCGAAGTAGCGGCGCAGAACCGACGCTTTGCGGGCAATCGTGCGCCGGGCGAAGCGATCGGCGTCGAGGCGCACCAGATAGCGCCGCAACAGCCGGCGATCGACGGCCTCGGGTTGTGCCAGGCCCGCTTCGATGGACCATTCGACGAACGCCACGAGGTCGCGGCGGTAGAGATCGGTCGACGACGCTGCCAGCGACGTCAACGAAGCGATGAACGAATCGATCGACCACGCGTTCGCTGCAGGGGGAAGCGGCTGGGACATGCGCCCGCCACGATACGTGGTCAATCGCAGTCCCCGGCGCACCGTGCGTCGTCGCGGGAGTTGTCGGGCCGGTGCTCACGGCGACGACACCCGGTCGCGGCTCACGCGCTCGAACCACGAGCCGCGCTGCTCGAGCCAGCGCGCCCGCACCAGATCGTCGAGCGAGACCGCGAGCTCGCCCAGCGACATTTCGCTGCGATGGGCCAACTGATCGAAGGTGGCGGGCTGCCACCCGAGGACATCGAGCACCTCTTGCCCGAGTGCGGTCGGCGCGATCCTCGCTTCGCGCGCAGAACGTCTCGGTGCGCCCGACAGGCCGAGCGCCATCAACACGTCGGCGAAATCGGTGAGCGGTATGCAGCCATCGCGCAGCAACGCGTTGGAACCCTTGGAGGCCGGCGACAGGATCGGCCCGGGGACCACCAGCGTCGGCTTGGACCGCTTTTGTTGTTGGCGGGCAGTGATGAGCGAGCCGCCGCTGGTGTGCGACTCGACGACGATCAAGATGTCGGACAACGCGGCGATGATGCGATTGCGCGCCGGGAATCGCCAACCGTGCGCGGGCGTGCCGAGCGGTGCCTCGCTGAGCACGACGCCGCGGGTTTCGATGTCGCCCCACAACTTGCGATTGACCCGCGGATAGATGACGTCGAGCCCACTTCCTACGACCGCGATGGGAGGACCGGAGCCGCGCAGCGCGCCGGCGTGGGCCGCGGCGTCGATGCCGGTCGCCAAACCCGACACGACACCGATGCCGGCTTTGGACAGCTGTTCGCCCAAGTCTTGCGCGACATCGCGGCCGTAGCGGGTGCACGTTCGCGTGCCGACGATGCCGACGCGCGGCCCGGCAACCACGTCGATCGTGCCGCGGTGGAACAACACCGCCGGCGCCGCGATGTCGCCGACCAGGCCCGCGGGGTAGGAGGCTGACTCACGCGTCGCGACACCGACCCCCGCGTCGCAATAGCGCTGCCAGATCGCCGCGGGTGGGTTGGCGCGCAGGGTCGCTTGCCATCGCTTGACGACGACATCGACGCGCTCGCTGATCTGCGGCCGAGCTTCGTCGAGGAAGTCGTCGACGCGGTTACCTTGCAACGCGGCACGCGCGTGCGCAACAACGTGGCGGTCACCGTCGACCAGGCCTTGCCACAGCGTGACCGCATCGAAGCCACAGAACAACGACGCGAGCGTGGAAGGGTGCGCGTCGGGCATCGACGCCAACGCTGCCGCATAGGCTTCGGGCGGGAGCGCGTCGGTCTGGTCGGCGAAGAGTTCAGTAGCCATTGCCCACCTCCGCGAACACGGTCTCGAGCAACGGTGAGCGCAGCTGTAGCGCCTGTGCGAGGTGCTCGCGCTCGACGCGGTTGGCGCTCGCGAGATCGGCGATCGTGAGCGCGACCGCGCGCACGCGCTGGTAACCCCGTGCGCTGAGCTTGCCGGCGCGCAGCGCGAACTCGAGTTGATCGAGCGCCTCCGGCGCCAGCGCCGCGTATTCGTCGAGACCGACGGAATCGAGCTCGACGTTGGCCCGCACGCCGCGCTCGCCCGCCCGTCGCCGCGCCTGGAGCACACGGTCGCGGACCGCTTCGCTCGGCTCGCCATGATCGCCGTGCAGCAGTTCGTCGGCCTCGGGTCGCTGCACGTCGACGCGGAGATCGAAGCGGTCGAGCAACGGCCCCGACACCCGCCGGTGGTAGCGCGCCCGCGCCGCCGAGCCACAGCGACACAGACCGGGGCCGCCCGTGGCCCCGCAGGGACACGGATTCATCGCCGCCACGAGCACGAAGCGCGATGGCAATACAGCCGAGCCGTGCGCGCGACTGAGACGGATGACGCCGTCTTCGAGTGGTTGTCGCAAGGAGTCGAGTGCCACCGCCGAGAACTCACCGAGTTCGTCGAGGAAGAGCACACCACAGTGCGCAATCGAGATTTCGCCCGGCCGCAACGACAGTGTTCCCCCACCGACGAGCGAGACCGTCGACGCGCTGTGGTGCGGCGCGCGAAATGGAGGACTGCTCACGAGACCGCGATCGGGAAGGGGCAGTCCCGCGGCAGAGTGGATGCACGACACCTCGATCGATTGACCGGCGTCGAGTCGCGGCAACAACCCGGGCAGACGCCGCGCGAGCATGGTCTTGCCCGCGCCCGGCGGGCCCACCATCAGCAGGTGGTGACCGCCGGCGGCCGCGACCTCGAGCGCTTTGCGCGCCAGCGGCTGGCCGCGCACTTCGCGCAAGTCGGGCAACGCGTGCGCCTCGGCGGCGGCCACCGGTGGTGGCTGCGCCGGCCACGGTGCCAGATCGGTGAGCGCGGCGATGACGTCGCGCAACGTGCGCGCACCGAGGACCTGACAGCGACCGACCACGCGTGCCTCATCGAGACAGAGCATCGGCACCACGACGGTCGCGGAGTCGAGCGCACCGACGAGGGGCAACGCCCCGGCCACTGCGCGAATCGAACCGTCGAGACCGAGCTCGCCGATGAACGCGTGGTCGACGAGGCGCTCGGACGGCAGCTTGTCGGTGGCGGCGAGGATGCCGATCGCGATCGCGAGATCGAGGCCGGCACCTACTTTGGGCAAACCGGTCGGCGCGAGGTTGACGGTGAGCCGGCACTGCGGCCACTGCTGCTCACTCGACAAGAGCGCGGCCCGCACACGGTCACGCGACTCGCGACACGAAGCGTCGGGCAGCCCCACGATCGTGTAAGACGGCAACCCGCTGGAGGCGTGCACTTCGACGGTGACACGGTGACCTTCGACGCCGAGTAACGACGCCGATGAAACGAACGCGAGCACAAGAGGCCCTTTCGTTCTCGAAGAATCGAAAGGGAGCAATGGTCGGCACAATCGCCCGCACCTTGGTCACGCTCGCTCCATTGCGTGTGCCCTGACTCTAGCGAGGGCCTGCGACAGTCAGTTGTCGCGGACGAGGCTGTCAGTGGTCGTCGGTATCGTCTCGACGATGACCAAAGAGCGCAAGTACCTCGGCGATTACGGCGAATCATTGGCCCGTCGCGCCTACGAGCAAGCGGGCTACGCAGTGCTCGCACAAAACTGGCACGGTCGCGCCGGGGAGATCGACCTCGTGCTCGAGCGCGACGGATGCGTGGTGGTGTGCGAGGTCAAGACCCGCGCCACCGAGCGTTACGGCGTTCCCGCCGAGGCCGTCGATTGGCGCAAGCAGCGCCGATTGCGCACGCTCGCCGTCGAGTTCCTCGCGCAGCACAAGCCGTCGTGTCGCACTGTCCGTTTCGACGTGGTGTCGATCGTCAGCGGTCGCCTCCACATCATCGAGGAGGCTTTTTGACCCTCACTGCGGGCTTCGGCATCGACTTGGCTGCCGACGGGTTCGCTCGTCGGTGTTCGCGTCGCTCCCAACATCCCCGATGCCAATGGCGGCGCAGATCGGTCGAGCGCGTGGGTATCACCACGTAGTGGCCGGTGCCCGGTTCGATGTGTTGATTGCAGCTCGGGCAGATGTAGCGCTTCGTCGCTTGATACGGCTGGATGAACCGCACTTCGTAGGGGCCCAACGCGTCGAGATCATCCATGACGGTCGATCAGCCGAACAGAGCCCACACCACGAGCAACGCGCAGAGGAGCAACCCCGCGGCTACATAGAAATAGTCGAAACGAGTGCGCGTGTGCTTGCGCGTCGGATCGAAGCCCAAATCAGCGGTCGCGCTTCTCTTTGATCTTGGCGGCCTTACCGACGCGATCCCGCAAGTAATAGAGCTTGGCGCGGCGCACATCGCCCCGGATCATGAACTCGATCTTGGAGATGATCGGTGAGTGCACGGGAAAGGTGCGCTCGACGCCGACGCCAAAGCTGACTTTGCGCACGGTGAACGTCTCACGCGCGCCGCCACCCGAGCGACGGATCACGACACCTTCGAAGATCTGCACGCGCTCGCGGGTACCTTCGACGACGCGTACGTGCACCTTGAGCGTGTCGCCCGGGCCGAATACCGGAATGCCCTCGCGCAGGCTCTGTTGATCGACGACATCGGTCGGGGTCATGGGACGAATCTCCTTCGGCAAGGCCGGCGCCTTGGCTGCACGGCCGACCGGGCAGTGTACGGCTACACCGGCCCGAGCCGAAACCCAGGGCCCGAGCGGCCCTTCGAGCGGGAAACCCAGGGCCCGAGCGGCCCTTCGAGCGGGAAGCCCAGGGCCCGAGCGGGGTGCCAGCTAGGCGAAGGACGCGACGCCCACCGAGCCCGGGGCCAGTTCGATCGTGCATCGGCCCTGCGGATCGACCTGCGCTTCCACGACGTACCAGCCCACGGCGTGGGGCCGGCCGAGCGAGTTCCGGGCGAACGGGTCGGCGGCGGCCGTGGCGACGAGGGCGCCGCACGCCCTGGCGGGTAGCCCGGCAAGGCAGATCCGCACCGGTCGGTCGAGCCCGCGGTTGGCCACGGCTACTGCCGTACCCCGGTCGTCCACGGTCGCGCAGGCGTCCACGACCGGGGCGCGGCGCCCCATCGCCGCCGCGCGCGGGCCGAACAGCCGGCGATCGAGGGCGGGCATCGGCGGCACCGCCAGCTCGTCGCCGAGGACCACGGTGCGCACTGCCCGGCGCCGCAGCAGCCGGCGGTACATCACCAACACCAAGAACGCGGTCGTCACGAAGTGGCGTTGGCCCTCGGTCTGGATCGGGCCGAGCACATTCACCAGTTGCGCGTAGTACGCCTGGGCGACACGGTCGGATCGTTCGATGAAACGGTGCAGACAGCCGGCGAAGAACGGGCCATCGCAAAACCAATGACTCGTGCCGAGGTGTTCGTCGACGTCGGCCATGAAACCCCACTCGCCGATGACGATCGGCAGTGCGCGCTCGCTCCCCACGACTTGGTCGATGCCGGCAATTGTTGCGTCGAGCAACTCACCCAACGTGTCGCCCGCGGTCATGATCTGGCGCAACTCGGCTTCGTCGTGCGTGCGACTGCGCCCAAGCGGGCCGGGAAAGTACCAGTGCAGCGACAACGCGTCGATGGCCTCGTGGGCGTTGCGCAACACGACGTCGTTCCACTCTGCGACCGTGCCCGGTCCGACGAGCACTCCGGGCGCAATCGTCTTGATCGAGCGATCGTCGGCCCGCATTGCCGTCGCGAATTCCCGCACGCGCGCTCCGTACTCCGCGGGTGTGCAATGGCCCGGCTCGTGTCCACCCCATGTCTCGTTGCCGATCCCCCACCACTCGACGGGCCGCGGCGCTCGCCGGTCGCGATTGCAGTAACGCACCCAACTCGCCGCTTCCTCGGGCGAACCGTCGCCGCGGGGCGCACCGCCACCCAGGTTCACGACCAACAACGGCTCCGCGCCGAGCGCCCCGCTATAGCGCAAGAACTCGTCGGTGCCGAACGAGTGCGTCTCGGGCGGCCCGAGCGCGGTGGTGAACTCGACTTCGTCACGTCCCGCGGCGCGCGCCCAGTGGGCGCTGTTGTCGGTCCAGAACTGGCGGTCACGCGTAGGTCGCTCATCGCGCGGGCCGACCCCGTCGCGCCAGCGATACCACGCGGAGAAACATCCACCGGGCCACCGCAACGCCGTCGGCGCGAGTGCGCGCATCGCGCCGAGCACGTCCGACCGCGGCCGTTGTGTCGAGAGATCCCATACGCCGTCGTACACACAACGGCCGAGATGTTCGAGCAGGCCGCCGAAGATCTGCGGCGAGATGTCACCGATGACGTCACTGGTGACTTCGACCTCGGCATCGACCATGAATCGACTAGTCCAGGTCGAACTCGCGCAACAATCGGCGCTCCTCATCGGACACGCCACCGCGCGCCGCGAGCAAGTCAGGCCGGCGTTGCGCGGTACGCGCCAGCGCTTGCGCGCGGCGCCAGCGGCCGACGCGAGCGTGGTCGCCCGAGCGCAACACCTCGGGCACCGACCAGTCGCGAAAATCTGCCGGGCGCGTGTAGTGCGGATACTCCAACAATCCCCCGGTGAACGACTCGTCCTCGGCCGACGCCGCGTTGCCCATCACGCCGGGCACAAGGCGCCCGACCGCTTCGAGCACGACCATCGCCGCGACCTCGCCGCCGCCGAGCACGTAGTCACCGATCGACAATTCGCCGTCGACCAGATGCTCGAGCACGCGGTCGTCGACGCCTTCATAACGTCCGCACAGCAGCGAGAATCCGTCGGTGGCCGCCAGGTCGCGCGCCATCGCCTGATCGAACCGCGCGCCCGCCGGGCCGAGGTAATAGAGCGGCCGCGGTGGATCGACGGTCTCCACGGTGCGAAAGATCGGCTCGGGCATCAACACCATGCCGGCGCCCCCGCCGAACGGCGCGTCGTCGACCGAGCGATGCGGATCCATTGCGGCGGAACGCAGGTCGTGGATGCGGACGTCGATGGTGCCGCGCTCGCGGGCCTTGCCCAGTAAGCTCCGCGACGCGAAGTGTTCGACGATGTCGGGGAAGATCGTGAGCACGTCGATGCGCACGGCGTTACTCCCCGCTCCGGCTCGTTCCCTTGCGGCCCGGGCCGCGCAGGCTCTCGTCGAAGAGGCCCTCGGGCGCGTCGACGGCGACGCGCTCGTTGGCCGTGAGTTCGATGGCGAAGCGCAGCGGCACGAGTGCTCCCGTGTCGAGCACCAAAAGATCACTCGCGGGGTTGGCCTGTACCTCGACGACGCGCCCTTGCTCGACGCCGTGTTGGTCGATCACCATCGCACCGATGAGATCGTGGACCCACCACTCGCCGGGGTCGTCGATCGCATCGGCGTACAGCGGCGCGCCGTGCAGCCGGTCGGCATCGGCACGCGTGCGCACATCGACGAAGCGCACGATGAATCGACCGAGATGGGGTTGCGCCGACTCGACGGTCAAGACCTCGTCATCGGTGTAGAGGAGCGCGCCGGCCGCGACTCGTTCGAGGCGATTGGTCGTCAGCGTCAGGACCAGTTCGCCCCGTAAGCCATGAGCGCGATCTATACGGCCGACCGCGAGACGAGGGGTCGCGGCCGGATCGCTCAATCGAGGAACTCGACGTCGACCTCGACGCCATCGCGTACCGCGGCGGCACGAACGATGGTGCGGATCGAGTTCGCGACCCGACCGCGCTTGCCGATCAAGCGGCCGACATCGGGCGGCGACACGCGAACCGACAACTCGATGCGCGCACCTTTGGTGTCGTCGGAATCGACGTGCACGGACTCGGGATCGTCGACGAGCGACTTGGCGAGGTATTCGAGCACGGCGATGGCGGTGGGAGCAGAATTCTCGTTCTCGCTCACGCCGGCTTCTTCTTCGTCGACTGGAACACGTCCCACGCGCCGGAAATCTTGAGCAACTTCTCGACGCGCTCGGTCGGCTGCGCGCCGTTCTTGAGCCAATGCAGCGCCCGGTCGTTGTCGATCTTGATCAACGAGGGCTCGATGCGCGGCTCGTAGGTGCCGATGATCTCGATGAAGCGTCCGTTGCGGGGCGAATGCGAGTCGGCCGCGACCACGCGGTAGGTCGGCTGCTTGGTCTTTCCCATCCGCATAAGGCGGAGTTTGACGGCCACGGTTGATGGGTCCTCTCGTCGGTGTCGGACAAAAGCTACTGGTCGAGTTGCCCAAACCGTCAGTTCTGAGGGGATCTTCCCGCTGTGGGGGCTGGCTCAGGACGAAAACCCGGGCAACCCGGGCAGGCTGAGGTCGACCTTGGGCACCTTGGCCGGGCCCTTGGGCGTGGTCCGCCCACCCCCGGCTTTGCCGCCCTTACCGCCCTTGCCCTTGTTCTTCATCTTCTTGGTGCCGGCCCCGCCGAAGCCCTTCATCATGGTGCGCATCTCGAGGAACTGCTTGATGAGCTGCGCCACGTCGCCGGGGTCGGTGCCCGACCCACGGGCGATACGGGCCCGCCGCGAGCCGTCGATGAGCTCTGGCTTGGTCCGCTCGTAGACCGTCATCGAATGGACAATGCCTTCGACCCGGGCGATCTGGCTGTCCTCGATCTGGAGGTTCTTCAACTCTTTGGGGATGCCGGGCATCATGCCCATGAGCTTGTTGAGCGACCCCATCTTCTTGACCTGTTGCATCTGCTGCAGGAAGTCGTCGAAGGTGAACTGGCCACCGAACAGTTTCTCGGCGGCGGCCTCGGCCTCTTCCTTCTCGAATGCTTCTTCGGCCTTTTCGATGAGGGTGCGGATGTCGCCCATGCCGAGGATGCGCTCGGCGAGGCGATCGGGGTAGAACTGCTCGAAGTCGGCGATCTTTTCGCCGGTCGACGCGAACGCGATCGGTTTGCCGACGACTTCTTTGACCGAGAGCGCCGCGCCACCGCGCGCATCGCCGTCGAGCTTGGTGAGGATGACGCCGTCGAGCGCGAGTGTCGCGTTGAAGTTCTCGGCGGTCGTCACCGCGTCTTGACCGGTCATGGCGTCGACGACGAGGAACGTGAAGTGCGGCTTGACCGTGTCGGAGATCTGTCGCACCTGCTCCATGAGCTCGGCATCGATCGACAAGCGGCCGGCGGTGTCGACAATGACCACATCGCGTCCGGTGCGACGCGCTTCGTCGAGGCTGTGGCGCGCCACGGTCACGGGGTCGCTTGCTTCGCTGAACACCGGCACGTTGATTTGGCGGCCGAGTGTGCGCAACTGCTCGACGGCGGCCGGGCGCTGCAAGTCGGCGCCGACGAGCAACGGGTTGCGCCCTTGCTTGCGGAACCAGTTGGCCAGCTTGGCCGAGTTGGTGGTCTTGCCCGAACCCTGCAGGCCCGCCATCAAAACCACGGTCGGAGGCTTGGATGCGTAGGTGATACGCAGTACCTCGCCACCGAGCGCGGTGGTGAGCTCTTCGAGGACGAACTTGATGATCTGTTGATCTGGGTTCAGCGCTTTGGAGAGCTCTTCACCGATGGCGCGTTCGCGGATGCGCGCCACGATCGAGCGCACCACGGTCAGGTTGACATCGGCCTCGAGTAACGCAACCCGGATCTCGCGCAGAACCTCGTCGACGTCTTTGTCGGAAAGGCGTCCCCGGCCGCGAAGCTTTTTGAAGATGCCGTCGAAACGATCGGAAAGCGTGTCGAACATACGAGGGTCAAGCCTACCGACTCAGACGAAATACCCCGCGACGTCGGCGAAGACGTGGGTGGTCGACTCGGCGGCGATACAGATGGTGCCGGCGGACAGACGCACCTGCACGAGGTTGGCCAGGGCCTGGCCGGGGGCGAAGTTGAGATTCGACACGACCGGTGGCGCCCCGCCGCAAGGGTAGACGCTGAGGTAGCCGGGCCCGCTCGCTCGGTCGGCCGCCACGTTCAGCACGACCGCAGTTGCATTCGACGGCACTCCACCCGCGCCGGTGACCGCGAATTGTCGCACCTGACCCGCGCCGATCGGCGCACCGGCGCGTGTGTCGATGATGCGTGATGGGCTGAGGGGTACGAACTGCGCGCCCGAGGGCGCGTATGCGCCGAACACATCGACGATCACGTGCGCATTGCGTTCGCTGTAGATACAGATCGAACCCGCGCCCGACAGGCGAACGGTCGCGAGGTTGGGCACGGCGCGGTTGGCGACGTAATTGACGTTGGAGACGACGGCGGGAAAATACGTGCAGGGGTACGCGGTCAAGTAGCCGACAGAGTCGGCATCGGCGGCGGTGATGTTGACGACCGCCGCGGTCGCGTTCGCCGGTATGCCGTATTGCCCCGCGAGCGGAATCTCGATCGAGGTGCCGGCCGCCACCTTGGCCGTGTTTGGTCGCCCGATGCCGAGCCGCGTGTCGACGGCGCGCACGGGATCGAGCGGCACGAAACGCGACGCGCCCGCGGGACCAAACGAACCGGCGACGTCGACGATGATGTGGGTCGACTCGTGGGCGTAGACACACACCTTGCGCGACGGATTGAGGCGCACGGCGACGAGATTCGGCACGTTCTGTTGCGCCACGAAGTTGACGTTCGAGGCGTAGGGCGCGTCGCCGCACGGGTAGACAGTGAGCCATCCGGTGCCCACGGCGTCGACTGCAGTCACATTGAGCACGGCCGCCGTCGCATCCGCGGTGACGGCGCCACTCAGATCGATGCTTCTCACCTCCGATCGATCGGCACGTTTGGGATCGGGCGGTCGCAGACGCGTGTCGAGTACGCGCACGGGGTCACGGGGCGTGAAGTCGGTGGCGGACGCGGCACCGACGGGCCCGGGATCGCTATTGAACAGCGTGCGTCCGAACTGGAACTGCACTCGTTCGACCGACATGCGGCGTTGGTTCTCGTTGCACCCGTTGTATGGCTCCGAGAGGCACGCGGGATACGGGGGGTAGTTCGGGGCGAAGGAGTATTTCCACCAGTGGTAGGCGACGCGCAGCGAGCCATCACCGGCGATGAACGCCGTCGGTGCGCCGGTCGACTTCCGATCGACCCCTTTGTGCGCCAGCACCGGATTCGCCGCGTCGCGGTGACACAACGGCCCCGGGCCCTCGAGCGCAATGCAATGCGCGAGTCCCATTGCGTAGTTGTCGCTGTCCCACGAGTTGCCCGAATAGAAGAACAACAACTCGCCGTTGTAGCGCACGATCGAAGGACTCTCGGCGACGTACGCCTCCCACGAATCGTCCGATTCGAACAGCAACGACGCGCTCGAGCCACTGAGGAAGCTCACCGCGTTGGACCCTGGCGTACCGACCGTGATGCGTTGCGCCCACGAGCGCTGGCCGTAGCTGCCGATGAGCCCCTCGTCTTTCCACACGAGGTACGCGTTGCCGTTGGTGTCGACGAACGGCTGCGGGTCGATCGAACCCATCGGGTCGCCGCTGCAGTAGAAGTACGTCGCATTCGTATACGGGCCCATCGGTGTCGACGATGTCGCGTACCAAAGGCAGCGACGACCGGCGCCGTCGACGCGCAGCGCGTAGAACATCACCCACGTGCTGCCGACCTTGGCGACGCCGGGTGCCCAAAGGTCGTACGGGAAGCTGCCGCCCCGATTCACCGCGATCCCCTGCGTGTCGGGCTGCGGGAGGGCGTCGTGGTGTTGCCCATTCGCGTTGGTCGAGCCGTTGGTGGGCGCGGCGGTCCATGTGACGAGATCGGTCGACCACATCGCCGGCACGTTCACGCCACCGGTGGTCGTGGCGAATGCGTAATAGCGCCCCGTGGACGCGTCCCACACGACTGACGGGTCGGGGAAGTTTTGCGCGTACGGCTTGTTCGGCTCGAAATACGGTGCGCCCTGATAGGCCGATGCCGGCGCCGCACCGAGCGTCGCCGAGACGACGAACAGCGCGAGCAACACGACGTACTTACGCATGATCAGTTCAACGACCTTCGACCGACGTACCTTGAGCTGCCACGGGCCTCGGCCTTGGCGAGAACCGGAGCGTCACGAAAACAGCGCGTCGGTGAACTCGTCGGGGTCGAATTCGACCAGGTCACCGATGGCTTCGCCGAGGCCCACGAGCTTCACCGGGATGCCCAGCTGTTGCTGAATGGCGAGCACGATGCCGCCTTTGGCCGACCCGTCGAGCTTGGTGAGCACGACGCCGGTGACGTCGACCGCTTCGGTGAACTGTTGCGCCTGCGTGAGACCATTTTGACCGGTGGTCGCGTCGAGTACGAGCAACACCTCGCTGATCGTGCCGCTGCCCTTTTCGGCCACGCGGCGCATCTTGCGCAGCTCTTCCATGAGGTTGACCTTGGTGTGCAGACGTCCCGCGGTGTCGGCCAACACGAGGTCGGCCCCGCGCGATGCCGCGCGGTCGATGGCATCGAAGATGATCGACGCGGGATCGCCGCCCTCTTGACCGCGCACGATGTCGGCGCCCGCGCGTTGCGCCCACAGTTCGAGTTGCTCCGCGGCAGCCGCGCGGAACGTGTCGCCGGCCGCGAGCACCACGACACGCCCACTGTCGATTTCACGCCGGGCGAGCTTGCCGATGGTGGTGGTCTTGCCGACGCCGTTGACACCGACGAACAACCAGATGCTCGGTTTGGCGTCGGCGTAGTGCAAGGTCCGGTCGAAACCGCCGAGGCGGGTCTTGATCTCGGCCTTCATAGCGTCGAGCAGCGCTTCGGGCTCTTTGATGCCGTCTTGTTTGACGCGCAATCGCATGGCGTCGAGCAACTGCTGTGTCGGGGCCACACCCACGTCGGCGAGCAACAGCGCTTCTTCGAGATCGTCCCACGTCTCTTGCGTGATGCCGGCACGTGATCGCACCGAACCGAAGTAACCGGCGAACGTGCCTCGCGCTTTGGCCAGTCGATCGCGCAGCGACGGTCGTTCGAGCGTCTCGGCTTCGGCGATCTCGACTTCGACAAGGTCGGGCTCGAGAACCTCGGGTGCTTGGACCTCGGGTTCGGCAACGGGGCTCGGCGCGGACGCCGTCGGTTTCGGCGGCGCCTCGACCTTTGGCGGCGCCGTGCGCGGTGGCGGGGCCGCCCGCGTTGGCGGGGCCGGCGGTGCGGGGGGCGCCTTGATCGAACCGCGGCCGGCGTAGAAGAAGAGTCCGGCACCGCCGACAACGACGAGCAGACCGATGATGATGAGGACGAGAAGCACGACGGCCGATGCTATCGGTGTCGGCGCGGCCCTCCGTCAGTACCGATTGCGCCGACCAGTGCGACTACGAGTTGCATCTGGGCGATTTGGTCAACGTCGCCTTGACCGTGCGTGACTGGCCATCGCGGGTGATCTTCATCTCGAAGACATCACCCGGCTTGGCGGTCTGGATGCGGCCTCGGATGTCGGCGAAGGTCGACACCTTGTCGCCGTTGACCGACGTGATGAGGTCACCTTGTCGGATGTCGGCCGCGGTCGCCGGCGAGTTGGCCGAGACCGATCCGACGAGCACACCGTCGGGGTTACTCTCGACCGCAGCTTGGCCGACGCCGAGGAAGGCCACGTCGGTCACCTCGCCCTTGAGCATGCGATCGACACTCGCCTTGATGGTGTCGCCCGGAACCGCGAAACCGACGCCGACGCTGCCACTGCTCGTGGCACTACTGGTGCGAATCGACGTGTTCATTCCGATGAGACGACCCTGCTTGTCGACGAGCGCACCGCCCGAGTTGCCCGGGTTGATCGGAGCGTCGGTCTGGATCATGTCGATGCCGCAGTTGCCAAAGCTCGGAACGTTACGACCTACCGCGCTCACGATGCCCTGCGTCACCGATTGATCGAGCCCGAACGGCGCGCCGATCGCAATCGCGATCTGCCCGACGCGAACATCGGCCGTCTTCGCGAATACCGCGGGCACGAGGTCATCGCGCGCCGAGACCTTGAGCAACGCGATGTCACGAGCGAGATCGCGCGCGGTCACCGTCACATTGGTCTCGGTGCGCCCATTGGAGAACTGGACTTCGACGGTGGTCGCACCTTCGACCACGTGCGCGTTGGTGAAGATCACACCGCTCTTGTCGTAGACGATGCCCGAACCCGACCCCGCGGCCGTCTTGATGAAGACCACCGATGGCCCGACCTTGGCGGCGACTTCGGCCGCGGGTTCAGCGGCATTCGCGGCCACCGGTGCGCTGCTGGTCGTCGTCGGACTCTGGGTCGTCACGCTTGCCGAAGCAGTGGTCGCGGCTGCAGTGTCGACAGTCGCGGGATCATCTTCGACGACCTTGGCCAGACCGAAACCGCCGGCGATGAGCGCCGCGGCGACGAGCGCGCCGATCGCGACCCACAGTCCCCGGCGATCCCGCGACGGCGCAGCCGGCACCACGGCGCGCGCCGCGCCCGCGGACCCGGCGGCGCCCGGCGGGCCCGGTTGAGGTGCCATCGGGGGCAGGAACGCGCCGTAGCGCGGCACGCCTGGCGGCTGCAGGTTCGAGCGCGGTGCCTCGTAACCAGTGGGCGCCGCGGGCGGAGTCATCGGCAGCGGCGGTGTGCGGCTGACGACCGGGGTCTGCGGTGCCGTCACCCAGACCGACGGGGGTGTCGCCGGCATGTGCACGCCATTCGGAGGTGGCGGCGGCGGGGGCGGGTTGCCGTTGCCCGACGGCGGGGGCGGAGGAGGCGGTGCAACACTCCCCGACTCACTCGTCGACCGAAGTGGGGGCAGGGAGGGCTCACTCGTCATGGGCCAACCGTACTGACGTCGCGATAAAGCGCTCGTAAGCGGTGCTCACGGCGACAGTTGACCGGGGAGGGCAGACCCAGGCGCGGTGTAGGGGAACCACAGGATGAACGTGGCGCCCTTGCCGAGTTCGGACAACAACTGCACGCGCCCGCCGTGGCGCTCGACGATGCTCTTCACGATCGACAGGCCGAGACCACTGCGACCCTCTTCGCGGGCGCGCCGTCGGTCGCCCCGCCAAAACCGCTGCCACACATTCTCGTGGTCTTCGGGGCTGATGCCGGGACCGCGGTCCTCGACGGCCATCCACACCCAGTTGTCCTGCAGGCCCGCCGCGACGCGAATGGCCGTGCCGCTCGGCGCATGACGCAATGCGTTACCGACGAGGTTTGCCAAGGCCTGGCGGAACTGGGTGCCGTCGCCGTGCACCCACAAACCCGGTGTCGTGACGTAGTCGATGCGGATGCCCTGGGCTTCGGCGCTGACGCGGAATTCGGCAGCCGTCTCGACCACGATCGGAGCGACGTCGATGAGGCCGGCGCGGTTGGCTGGTTCACCGCGACGCGCGTAGGACAAGAGATCGTCGACCAACGTGCTCATGCGCTCGGCCGTGCGGCCGACGACCGCGCCGAGCTCCGCATACTCTTCTTTCGACGCGTCGGGGTCGGCCATCGCAACTTCGACATTGGTGCGGATCACCGCCAGCGGGTTGCGCAACTCGTGGGAGGCCTCTTGGATGAAGCGGCGTTGGCTTTCGAACGCGGCGTCGAGGCGCGCCAACATCGCGTCGAACGTGTCGGCGAGCCGGCGCAACTCATCGTTGGGGCCGCGCAGATTTATTCGGCGCGACAAATCGGTCGCTTGGATCTCGCGCGCGACACGCGTGATGCGCTCGATCGGCCGCAAAACGATGCCCGCGGCGAACCATCCGACAACAAGGCCGCCGACGAACAACATGCCCAGAGCCATAAACGAATAGCGGCGCAGATTGTCGAGCGTTCGTCGATTTACGGCTCGCTCGAGGTTGTTCACGAACGCGTCGAAATCTTCTTGTGACTCAACGCCGATGATCGTCTTTCCGTCAGCCGTGGTGACGCCGAAGAATGTTCCCTGCGACGTCAGGTGCTTGTCGTCGAGCTTGTGGGAGACGGCGACGTAGATCCCGATCACGACGAACGCACCGAGCGCGAAGAGGATCACCGAATACAAAACGGCGAGGCGTACCCGAATCGAACCCATCCACGACGGCAGCCGCTCGGCGAAGCGCTCGCTGAACAGCGCCGGCCGATGACCGCCGGTCGTCTCGGTGTCGGCACGCGCAATGTCGGTGAGCAACAACTCGGCCGTGTCGGGCGGCCGCAAATCGGCGGCCGGCTCGCTCTTGGGCGGCAGCGGGTCGCTCGTCCAGGTCACTCGATTGCCTCATCCAATGCATGCTCGCGCAGGCGGTAGCCGCGACCGATGACTGTCTCGATCAACTGATCTTCGTCTTCGAGCGTTACTTTGCGCCTCAGCGTGCCGACGGTGACCCGCACCGTGTTGGTGAACGGATCGGCGTGTTCGTCCCACACATGCTCGAGCAACTCTTCTTGCGACACGACCTCGCCCGCATGCGTCATGAAGTAGCGCAGCAGCGCGAACTCTTTGGCCGTGAGGTCGAGATCGCGATCGCCTCGACGCGCAATGTGTCGCGCGGTGTGCAACTCGAGCTCGCCGACGCGTAACACGGCGGTCGTGCGACCGGCGTCGCGTCGCAGCAGCGACCGCACCCGCGCCGCCAGCTCCCCGAACGCAAAGGGCTTGACGAGATAGTCGTCCGCGCCCGCGTCGAGACCCGTGATGCGATCGTCGAGTGAATCGCGTGCGGTGAGCATCAACACCCGTGGAGTCGATGGCGTGGCGTCGGGGTCGTCGCGCAGCCGGCGGCAGATCTCGACACCGTCGACGTCGGGCAGTGTCAGGTCGAGACAGATGAGGTCGTAGGCATTCACGCGAGCCTTCGCGAGCGCCTCGTTGCCGTCATAGGCGACATCGACGGCATAGCCCTCGCGGCGCAGGCCCCGACCGATCGCGTCGGCCAGTTCGACTTCGTCATCGACGACCATGATTCGCACGGGGATCAACGTATCGTGCAAGGCGAGTTCTTTTTACGCAGAGCTTCGCCCCGACCTGAGACACTGCCCTCGCAACCCGAGCCAAGGAGCCGTTCTACCGATGCCCGACGCCCCTCCCCCTCCGCCGCCGTCGATGGCGCCGTCGGCGCGCCCGGCCCTGCGTCAGCCGACGCCCGTCGAGAACGCGCTGATGGAAGTCAAGAAGGTGATCGTCGGTCAGGACCGCACCATCGAGCGCCTCTTCGTGTGCCTTTTGGCCCGGGGACACGTGCTCCTCGAAGGCGTACCGGGCGTGGCCAAGACGCTCGCCGTCGAGACGCTCGCTCGGGTAACCGGGGGCACGTTCGCCCGTTTGCAGTTCACGCCCGACCTCCTGCCCGCCGACATCGTGGGCACGCGCATCTACCGCTCCTCGAGCGAAGCCTTCGACATCGAACTCGGTCCGGTCTTCGCCAACTTCGTGCTCGCCGACGAGATCAACCGGGCACCGGCCAAAGTGCAGTCCGCGCTGCTCGAGATCATGGCGGAACAAAAGGTGTCGATCGGCGGCAAGTCGTTCCCCGCGCCGAATCCGTTCTTGGTTCTCGCCACGCAGAACCCGATCGAGTCCGAGGGCGTCTATCCCTTGCCCGAGGCGCAACGCGACCGCTTCCTCATGAAGATCATCGTCGGCTACCCGACGCGCGACGAAGAGATCGAGATCGTCAACCGGGTCGGCGTGCGCACGCCGGTACCGTCGCAGATCCTCAGCCCCGATCAATTGCAGCGGCTGCAGAGCGCGGCCGACGAGATCTATGTCGACCGCGGCGTCGTCGACTACGCGGTCAACTTGGTCTTCGCCACGCGTGATCCATCGGCGTTCGCCATGGGCGAGCTCGCCGAATTGATCGGCTACGGCGCCAGCCCCCGAGCGAGCCTCGGCCTCGTCCGCGCCGGACGTGCGTTGGCATTGTTGCGCGGTCGCACCTACGCGCTGCCGCAAGACGTCTTCGACGTCGCCCCCGAGATCCTGCGTCACCGCATGGTGCTGACTTACGAAGCACTGGCCCGCGACATCACGACCGACCACGTGCTGGCGCGTGTGTTGTCGACGGTGCCGGCGCCGCGGATTTCGCCCACCCAAGACCCCATGCGGGCGACCTACGCAACCGCCCCTTCAGCGAGTGGTGAGGGCGCGTGGCGTCTCCAATAAGCGATCAAGGTCTGACCTACGACATTCACGCGGCGCGCGAGCTCTTGCGCCGGCTCGAGCTGACGATCACCCGCAAGCTCGACGGTTTGTTGCAGGGCGACTACCGCGGCCTCGTTCCCGGCCACGGGTCCGAGCCGGGCGAGACGCGCGCTTACGTTCCCGGCGACGACGTCCGGCGCATCGATTGGAACGTGACCGCTCGAACGCAGACCCCGCACGTGCGGGTCACCATTGCCGACCGTGAGCTCGAGACGTGGATCTGCATCGACCAATCGCCGAGCCTCGACTTCGGCACGACCCACATGGAAAAGCGCGATCTCGCGCTGGCCGCAACCGCGGCAGTCGGCTTTCTCACCGCCAAGGTGGGCAACCGGCTCGGCGCGGTGATCGTCGACGGGCACTCGATCACGCAACTGCCGGCCCGCCAAGGCCGCGCCCATCTCATGGGCGTGCTGCATCGAGTGCAACAGGCACCTCGTCGCGGCGCGGTCAGTGGCAGCGCGACCGACACTGCTCAAGGTGACCTCGCCGCCGGCATTCGCCGGTTGGCCGGCCCCGGCCATCGGCGCGGCCTCGCGGTTGTCGTAAGCGATCTCCTCGGCCCCCAGACTTGGCAAAGTGAGCTGCGCCGGCTCTCGTTGTTGCACGACGCGTTGGTCGTCGAGATCATCGACCCACGCGAACTCGAGTTGCCCGATGTCGGCCTGCTCACGCTCGTCGATCCCGAGTCCGGGCGCGTTCGCGAAATCAACACCCGCGACCGCAAGTTGCGGCAGCGCTATTCCGACGCCGCACGGGCGCAGCGCGAGCAAAACGCTCGCACCGTTCGTGAGTGCGGCGCCGATCATCTCGTCCTGCGGACCGACACCGACTGGCTGCTCGACATCGTTCGCTTCGTTGCGTTGCGGCGGAAACGAATGGAGGTCACGCCAGCACGATGACACCCGTACTCGCTCTCGATTTCATCTCGCCGCAACGCCTGTGGCTGTTGTTGGCGGTCGGCGTGATCGCAGCCGTGTATGTGGCGCTGCAGTGGCGCCGGCAGCACTACGCCGTTCGCTTCACCAATGTCGACCTGCTCGACAAAGTCGCGCCCAAGCGTCCCGGCTGGCGGCGTCACATCGTGGCGTTGCTGTTCCTCGCCACGTGCGCGTTCCAGGTCGTGGCGTTCGCCGGGCCCCAAAAGATGTCACGTATCCCACGTGAACGGGCCACGGTCATCCTCGCCATCGACGTTTCCCTGTCGATGGACGCCACCGACGTAGAACCGTCGCGTCTTGCGGGTGCCAAAGAGGCGGCGCTGTCGTTCCTCAACACTGTGCCCGACAAGATCAACATCGGCCTGGTGTCGTTCAACTCGCGTGCGATCATCCTCGTGCCGCCGTCGATCGATCGCGATCGCGTGCGCACGGCAATCGGTAATCTCGAACTCGGCAACGGCACGGCCATCGGCGACGCGATCCTCTCGTCGCTCGAAGCCTTGAAGGCAGCACCGCCCGACGAGCAAGGCACGCAGCCGCCCGCCGCCATCGTGTTGCTCTCCGACGGTAAGACAACGGTCGGCACGCCCGACTCCGAGGCGGCGCGTATCGCCGCCGAGGCAGGCGTGCCCGTGTCGACCATCGCCTTTGGCACGCAAAACGGACGCATTCGCAGCCCTGAGTCGGGCACGTTCATCCAGGTACCGGTCGACGAAGAAGCGTTGGCAAAGATCGCCGATACCACCGGCGGGTCGTCGTTCGGTGCGCAATCGACTGCCGAGCTCAAGTCGATCTACGCCGACATCGGCAGCGCCGTCGGCTACGAGAAGGCGCCACGCGAGATCACGCGACTGTTCGTCGGGCTTGCCATGCTCGCCGCCCTGCTGACCGCGGGTCTCTCACTCACCTGGTTCCAGAGATTGCCGTAGGTATGCGAGCTAACGACCCGTGCGCTCGCGTACGTTCGGGTGCCGCGCTCGCACTATCCGCAGCGGCGTGTCGACGTCCGCCAGATCGTAGAAGCCCGGCTGCCGATCGCCGAGGACGATGTCGCCCCTTGAGCCGCCTCGGCGCACGAAGGTCACGAGTGGCAGTAGATCGAGACGTGGCGCGTAGGTGCGAAGACCATCGTTGTCTCTGGTGAGGATGAGCAGTCGGGAGTCCGTCAGCACGTAGATCGTTCGGCGCAGACGTCTGCGAACGCGCATTTGCTGACCGACTGTCGCATACAAGACAAGCGGAACGAGCACGAACAACCTGATGACCACGTGGCTGTTGACGTGGCCGGTGACGATGGCGACGGAGCAGAGAACTGCGAGCGCAACGGCCATCGCAACAATGAACAGCCAAGCCGCAGAGCGCGCGACGTCGCCCCATACACGAATGGCAACACGTCAGGCCGGGCCGCCCACACGACCTGCTCGCCGTCGAGCAGTGCGGGTGCAATTGCCGTTTCGAGATCAGCGTCGACCACGCCACGTGACGCTAGCCAACTTGACCGAACTCGCTGTCAAACGTGGGCCGTAGGCCGACGTTTGACAGCGAGAACGGAATTTTCCTACACAGATTGGCGCATGCGTTCGGCGACGAGCTTGGACGAGCCGCCCGGTTGCATCGTGACGCCGTAGAGACAGTCGGCGGCTTCCATCGTGCGCTTTTGATGGCTCACGATCAACAGCTGCGCTTCGTTGCGGAACTCGTCGACAAGGCCGAGGAACCGGTGCAGGTTGACGTCGTCGAGGGCGGCCTCGACCTCGTCCATCACGTAGAAGGGCGACGGCCGGCTGCGGAACACCGCGAACAAGAACGCCAGGGCGGTCAGTGACCGCTCGCCGCCCGAGAGCAGCGAAAGCTTCTTCACGTTCTTGCCCGAGGGACGAGCCTCGACCTCGATGCCCGTCTCCAACATGTTGTCGGGATCGGTCAACTTGAGCCGACCTTGACCACCGGGGAACAGGCTGTCGAAGAGATGTTCGAAGTTGAGGGAGACGTCGGCGTATGCGGCGGCGAAGACCGAGACGATCTCCTCGTCGATGGCGCGGATGACCTTGTTGAGGTCGCGGCGCGTCGAGCGGATGTCTTCGAGCTGCGCCTCGAGGAAGTCATGACGCTCTTGCAACGCCTGGAACTCTTGCAGCGCGAGTGGGTTGATGGGCCCCATCAACTTGAGATCGCGCTCGAGCTCACGGATGCGGCCGGCGGCCGTCATGCCTTCGGCGAGCTCAGGGCTCTCGGCCGCCATTGCATGTTCGGGTTCGCAGTCGTGCTCACGGCGCACGGTCTCGACGAGTGCTTCGAGGCGCACCCGCGTCTCGGCTTCTTCGAGCTCGACGCGAGACGACAGCTCGCGCAATTCGGTCAGGCGTTGCTCTGCGCTGTGACGCTCTCGTCGCGTGCTCTCGAGCTTGGCGCCGATGGCGCGCGCCGCCTCGCTCTGGCGCCGGCGCCGCTCGCGCAAGTCGCCGAGCTCGGACTCGACCACGGCCAGGCGTTCGCCGACGATGACCGCCAACCGCTCGGTCGCGTCTTGACGGCGGTCGAGCGCGAGGCGGCGGTGCTCGGCTTCGGCGCGCTGTTCTGCGTCTTGGGCCAACCGCGCTTCGATTTCGTCGAGCCGACGCCGCAGCACCTGACGGCGCTGTTCGAGACCGGCGACGCGCACTTCGATATCGGTGCGGATGGCGCCGACCGCGTTGGCGCGCGTCTCGATGTCACTGCGGCTGGCCGCCATGGCGCGGCCCCGCTCGAGCAACTCGGTCTCTTCGGCTTCGTACTGCGGCAGCAGTGCCTCGAGCTCGCGAACACGGGCCCGCTCGCGGTCGATGCGCTCAGAGAGCTCGTCGACGCGCGCTTGCAGTGATTCGATGTCGCCGCTGAGCGTCGACCGTTGCGCATCGACGCGCCGCAGTGCCTCGGACGCCGTGGTGACCCGGCTGTCGTGGTCGTCGAGCGCCTTGCTGGCGCTGCGCAGCTGAAGGTCGCTGACGCGCTGGGCCTCGGTCGCCTGCGCGAGTACGGCGCGGGCAGCGTCGCGCCGTTCTTGCGCGAGATCGGCGTTGCGGCGCGCTTCATCGAGTGCCACCCGTGTGGCCTGTGCACGCGACCCACCGAGACGCCAACCGGCGGCGCTCAGCCGGTCGCCGGCGCGCGTGACGATGACTGCTTCGGGGTTGCGCAGGACGACATCGATGCCGGCGAACAGATCTCCGTCGATGCGCACCACGCCGCCCAGCAACGCATCGAGCAGTTCGTCGACCAGTGGATCGAACGCGCGCACGTGATGGCGCACCGGTTCGCCCACCGAAGGCGTGTTGGTGGACTTTCTTTGCGCGCCGAGCGCCAGCACGGCGCCGCTGACGTTGCCGGCGGCGAATGAACGCAGCGCCGTGCGCGCGGTGTCGATCGAGTCGACCACCACCGCGGCCATCGCTTCGCCGACGGCAGCCTCGAATGCGTGCTCCCACCCCGGGTCGATGTCGACGAGATCGAGCAGCGTGCCGACCATGCCATCGAGGCCTGCGAGGTGCTCGGCACCGGCGCGTGCTCGCGCGTCATCGAGCGCGATCGCGAGACCATCGGCGCGGGCGGTCCACGAGCCCAACTCGGCCTCGGCGTCGGCGAGCGCAGCCCGCGCTTCGGCGAGCGCGGTCTCGGCCATATCGCGGTCGCGCTCGGCGACGGCCTGGGCGTCGACGAGGGGCGCTTCGGCATCACCGATCGTGGCGAGATCACGGGTCACCGTCTCGCGTTCTTCGTCGACGCGGCGCAGATCGTTGGCCAACGAGTCACGACGCGCCCGCAGACGCGCGACTTCGCCCTCGGCGCGTTCGGCGGCAGCGCGCAACGCACCCAACTCGCCGCGGACTTCGGAGGCTCGGCCGGACGGCACCGCCACCCCTTCGGCCCACTCGCTGCCGAAGCGGGCTCGGGCGTCGGCGAGTTCGGCTTCGTGGCGGGCGAGCGTCTCGATCTCGGGCACCATCGATTCGGCTTCGCGTTCGCCTTCGGCCAGCTCGGCGGCAACGCGGACCGACTCGGCCTCGAGACTCGCGACGAGACCGCGGTCGACGAATGCCGCGCGGTCTTTCTCGATGCCGCGCAGTCGCTCGGTCAGCAATCCGGACAACCCGCGAGCGCGCTCGCGCAATGCTTCGAATCGCGTGAGTACATCGCCGATGTCGTCGCCACCATGCGCGCTCAGTTGCGCCTCGGTCGCCATCACTTCGGCGTCGAGCCGGGCGAGCACGGCGCGCAAGTCGTTGATCTCTCGGGCCATCTCGTTGCGACGCGATGCGTGGCCCTCGAGACGCCGTTGCATCGACGCCAACTCGCGGCCGTTGACAAAGAGGCGGAATGCGGCGAGCTCGGCCACGACGCCGTCATAGCGACGGGCGGCCTCGGCCTGCTTTTCGAGCGGACGCAACTGACGGCGCACCTCGCGTAGCAAGTCGGTCAAACGCGTCATGTTGGTTTCGGTGCTGTCGAGGCGACGCTGCGCGCGTTCGCGCCGCTTGCGGTACTTGAGCACACCGGCGGCCTCTTCGATGACCGAACGGCGATCTTCGGGCCGCGCGTTGAGCACGGCATCGATCTGACCCTGCGACACGATCACGTGTTGTTGACGACCGACACCCGAGTCGGACAGCAGCTCTTGGATGTCGAGCAAGCGGCACGGCACGTTGTTGAGCGAGTACTCGCTCTCGCCCGAGCGGAACAAGATGCGCGTGATCGTGACTTCGGTGAAGTCGATCGGCAACAGGCCGGCCGAGTTGTCGATCGTCAGCGAGACCTCGGCGCGGCCGAGCGCGGGCCGTTTGGCGGCGCCGGCAAAGATGACATCGTCCATCTTCTGCGACCGCACCGCGCTGGGGGCCTGAGCGCCCAACACCCACGCGATCGCGTCGACGACGTTGGACTTACCGCTTCCGTTGGGTCCGACCACGACGGTGACACCCGGCTCGAGGGTCATCGTCGCCGA
>JBDTLT010000007.1:0-84023 GCA_039934635.1 Acidimicrobiales bacterium | reverse complement strand
GCATGAGCACCGTCGACGACCGCACGATCTGCTCGGTGCGTTCGACTTCGAAGTCTTCGGGCGTCAGCTTGACCGGGGTACCCGAGCCCGCACGGGTGACGGCGTTGCGTAGCGTCTTTTCGATGTGGAGGTTGAAGGGATCGCCGAATTCGTAAGGCTTTGTGTCGAACTCACGCTCGTGGCCGACGCCGGTCTTTTCGAGTTGATGACGCCCGACGCGGTCTTGTTCGAGCTTCTTGAAGATGTCGGAGAGCGCGTTTTGGCCGATCTTGCGAATGGCGCGCGGCGTCAACTCGTACTTGCCTTCTTTGTTGTTGATGAGGCCGGCTTCTTCGAGCATCTTTGCCAGTTCGGAGAGGCGTTGCAGGCTCGCCGCAGTGTCGTCGCCCAACAGCTCGCGGGCCCGCTCGATGTCGACCTCGGCCAGAGCGCCGGGGCTCGTGGTCGAGCGCAGCATCTGTTCGATCTGGTCGAGATCGCCGAGCTCCTGCATCATTTGCATCGCTTCGCCGAAGCCGACGGGGTTGTCGCCGCGGAACTGGTAGCCCTTGTCCCAACCCATCTGCGGGAACGCGCCACGCAGATTTTGCCCTAGCTGGTCCACCTGCCAGCGCAGATCCATGTCTTCCATCATCATCTCGGACAGCTGCTGGAGTTGCGCGCGCTGCTCGGGCGACATGGAATTCAACATCGCCTGCATGGCAGCCATGCGTTGCGCGAGGGCTTCGAGCAACTCGTCGAGCGTCTGCGGGTTTTCGGGGAAGAAGTCGCCGTAGCGCTCCATGAACCCGTCGAAATCGGGCTCTTGGCCCGCGGCGCGCTGCTCGATCATCTGGTTCAGTTCGTTCAGCATGTCCTTCATGCGTTGCATGTCTTCGGGCGACATGTTTTGCACGGCGTCTGACATCTGGTTGAGCATCTGCTGCATCATCTGCTCGCGCAGCTGTTCCATCAGTTGCTCGAACTTCTGCTGCGCCTCGGCCGAGTTGAAGTCGTAGTTCTGCAACCCGCGCACTTGGCCCGCGAGGTCGGGCGGCATCATGTCGAGCTGCAATTGCCGCTCGGCGGCGGTGTTTTCGGCAAGCTCTTGCTGCCGCGGATCGCCCGACTGGCGCGCTTGCTCGGCCAGTTGCTGCAGCGACTCGCGCTCCATCTCGACGACCTCACGCAACTCCTGCGCGATCTCGTCGTAGACGCCGCCCAACTCATGTTGCTCGAGGCGCTCTTGCCGCTCGCGTTTGAGCTTTTCGAGCATCTCGCGGATGCCTTGGACACGCTCGCCGTTGCGGTCGTTGAAGCCGGACTGGAGCAAGCGGCGCAGCGCATTGTTGACGTCGCCGTGGTATACGAGATCGTCGGTGATCTGACGGAACAGGTCGTCGGCGTCGAACTCGAATCCCTTTTGCGTGCCGTCCCATCGCGCGTAGCGATAGACGGGGACTTCGCGGGCCCGACGACGGAAGAACGTCATGCGCGGAGCGTAATGCCGTTTGCCGGCTTCCGCGCCCGCGGTCAACGTTGCATGCGGATGAAAAGACCTTGTGCTTCGGCGGTCACCTGACCGTCATGGACGACCCGACCTCGGGTGAATACCTTGCGCCCTTCGACCCGATCGACCCACCCCTCGAACACCAGATCACGCAACAGCGGCGTGGGCCGGCGGTAGTCGATCGAGAGATTTGCCGTCGGACCGGCAACCCCGTTCTGCATATTGGCCACGTTGAAGACCTGATCGAACACGCCCGAGATCACACCACCGTGGACGCACCCGGGCGGGCCTTCGTATGCGGAGCCGAAGCGCGCGTGCCCGATCGCCATCGGCGGCTCCCACGTCATGCGCACCGGCAACGCCAGCGGGTTGTAGAGACCGAGCACCGCGTCGAATTGGAAATGGTCATGCGGATGGCTCGCGGTGGAATCGAAGGCGCGGTACTTCGGGGGGTCGGCCGCGGGGACGAACGCGGCGAGTTCGTCCGCGACCGCATCGATCTGCTGGCCCAGCCGGGCCGTCACTTCGGGCGAAGCAATGTGGCGCACGCTGTAGTCGACCAGGCGGCGGACGGAGTCTGCCAACGCGCGGAGCTCGCGTTCGCGTCCCGCGACGTGGGGTAGCGACGATGCGTGCTCGGGACCATCGGGTTGATTGAGATGGGGACGCGTCGCGGGGGACGTTTCACTACCGGCCATGATCCGAACGGTAGCGGCTACGCTGCGCCCGACTTCACCGTCAACCCCATCGGTCAGCAAAGGACGACGGATGCCACTAAACCCAGACGCCGTCGGCGCCCAAGGCGAACCGGTCGAGATCGCATGGACGTCGACCGACTCTTTGCTCTACGCGCTCTCGGTCGGCGCCGGCGTGGCCGACCCGACCGGCGCCGAGCTGCAATTCACCACCGAGAACTCCAACGGCATCGAACAGCGCGCGTTGCCGACACAATGCGTCGTGTTGGGGATGCGCCAGACGTCGCCACCTCGGGCCGACGCCAGCCCGATGAGTCGTATCGGCACGTTCAACCCGGCGATGCTCGTACACGGCGAGCAGTCCTTCACGCTCCACAAGCCATTGCCGGTCGCCGGTTCCGCGACCGTCGTCTCGCGCATCGCCGCGATGTACGACAAGGGCAAGGCGGCGGTCGTCGTGATCGAAGGCAGCGCCACCGATGCCGCCGACGGCCAACCGTTGTACACGACGAGCATGTCCGCGTTCATCCGCGGCGAAGGTGGGTGGGGCGGCGACCGCGGTCCGTCGGGGCCGCGCAACACGCCGCCCGAACGTGCGCCTGACCACGTCGTCACCTACACAACTCGCGCCGACCAAGCACTGCTCTACCGGCTCAACGGTGACCGCAACCCGCTGCACTCCGACCCATCGTTCGCCAAGCTCGGTGGGTTCGACACGCCGATCCTCCATGGGCTGTGCACCTACGGCTTCACCGGTCGGGCATTGCTGCACGCAGTATGCGACGACGACACCGCTCGCTTCACGAGCATGCACGGCCGCTTCGCCACACCAGTCCTACCCGGTCAGCAACTCGATGTCTCGATCTGGATCGAATCCGACCACGCCCTCTTCGCCACGTCGGTCGGTGACACGGTCGTGCTCGACTCGGGTCGCATGACCTTCGCCTAGGCGCTCGGTGGCCGATTCACCCTTTCCAACGACGTTCCGCTGGGGCACGACGTCATCATCGACTGGCGGCGAGGGCGCGGCGCCGCGCGCCGATTGGTTCGCGTGGGAGGCCGAGGGCCACGCCCCGCGTTCGAGCGACGGCAACGGGTGGGCCACGAACTTCGGCGACGACATCGCGCTGTTGCGCACCCTCGGCACCAACTCCATACGGATCACCGTCGAGTGGGCGCGAGTCGAGCCCGCGGCCGGCAGCATCGACGGCGAAGTGGTCGACCGGTACCGGCGCATGCTCGAGGCCGCACGGCAGGCCGGTCTCGAGCCGTGGATCACGTTGCAGCACGGATCACTCCCGGGTTGGTTCGCCGACGACGCACACGGCTTTCGTGACGATCAGGCGCGGGGGTACTACTGGCCGCGCCATGTCGACCGGTGCGCCGAATGGTTCGAAGACGTCGTCGCGGGGTGGGTCGCCATCGATGACCCGACCGGGTGGGCGCTGCGCGGCTATCTGTGGGGAGCGCGACCACCGGGGCGGCGCGACTCGCTGTTCGCGCGCGACGCACTCATCGGTGCCATAGAAGCGAATCACGCGGCGTGGAAGCTGCTGCGCAGTGGGAGTGCACCCACGATGTGCGTCGTCGCCGTGCACGACCCGCATGTCGATCGTGCGGCCGACGAGGCGACACACCCCGACGTCGCCGCCTGGGCCTACATCGGTGCGTTGCAGAACGGGCTATTGGAGTTGCCGACGATCGGGTCGATCGAGATGCCGCATCTCGTCGAGAGTTTTGACTACCTCGGTCTCTCCCACGGCGTCGACGATCATGTGCGCGCCGAGCCGGCCCGGCTGGCCGAATGTGTCTACCGGGTCGCCGAAGCACGAGATCCGCGACCGATCATCATCGCCGCCAACGGCATCGCCACCGACGACGAGGACGCGCGGGACGAATACGTGCGCGGCGTCGCCGAGCAGTTACGCCTACTGCGGGTCGACGCGGTCGACGTGGTCGGGTATTTCCACCACACTGGCATCGACGGCTACGAATGGAACGACGGCTTCGCTCGACCGCGCGGCCTCATCGGTCGCACGCGTGCGGTCAAACCCGCGGGCGAGTTCTTGCGTCAGTACCTCGCTCAGTAGCGAGCCCGCTCGCTAGCTGCGGGCGCGGTAGCTCGCCTTCGCGCCCGACGCTTCTTTGTTGAGCCGCTTGGACAAGTGCAGTCCTTCGAGCACGAGCTCGACGGCGCTCGCCACCATCGCCGGTGACTCGCGGTCGTCGGAGCCTTCGAGTGCGGCGCGCACGGGCGCAGCCAGTGCGGGAATGCCGTTGAGCAACTTGGCGTAGTCGGCCGAAGAGATGTCCTCGCCGACGCTGGCGATGACACCGCTGTCGAATGCTTCGACGACCGCGCGGTGGGTCTCTGCGGGCACGATGCGCTTGAAGACGGTCAACACGGCACTCTTGATGAGTTGCTCGAGGATCTCTGCCTCGCGACCGTCGTCGAGCGTGTCGAACTCGACCTTGCCTTGCGTCGACGACAAGATCGCGTCGAGGTCGCTCACGCGTGGCGCAACCGTCGACTCTTTGTGGCGCAGTGCCCGGCGGGTGGCGTTGGCGACGAGCGTTTCGTAGTTGGCGACGCTCATGCGCACGGAAACACCGGAGCGCTGGTTGATGTGGCTGTTGAGGCGAGCATTGTGCGTGATGGTGGAGATCAACTCGGTCATGAACCGCGGCATCTGCACGGTCACGCCATGGCCCGAAGAGATCGTCGACTCTTGCTCGACGATCGCCATCTCGATATCGACCTCACGCGGGTAGTGCGTGCGAATCTGCGCGCCGAAACGATCTTTGAGCGGTGTGATGATGCGCCCGCGATTGGTGTAGTCCTCGGGGTTGGCCGACGCGAACAAGATGATGTCGAGGGGCAAGCGCACCTTGAATCCACGGATCTGCACGTCGCGTTCTTCGAGCACGTTGAGCAGACCGACCTGGATGCGTTCGGCGAGATCGGGCAACTCGTTGATCGCGAAGATGCCGCGGTTGGTACGCGGCACGAGCCCGTAGTGCAAGACCAACTCGTCGGAGAGGTAACGCCCCTCGGCCACCCGGATCGGGTCGACCTCGCCGATGAGATCGGCGATCGACGTGTCGGGTGTGGCGAGCTTTTCTCCGTAGCGGTTGCTGCGGTGCACCCACGTGATCGCGGTTGCTTCACCCTCGGCCGCGAGCAACTGGCGCGCATGGCGTGAGATCGGCTGGTACGGATCGTCGTTTATCTCGGAACCGGCGACGATGGGCATCCACTCGTCGAGCAGTTCGGTGAGCGAACGGATCAGGCGGGTCTTCGCCTGACCCCGCTCGCCGAGGAAGATCGTGTCGTGGCCCGCGATCAACGCGTTTTCGAGTTGCGGCAACACCGTGTTCTCGTAACCGAGAACCGTGGGGAACAGTGCCTCGCCGGCGCGAATGCGGGCGATCGCGTTGCCGCGAATCTCGTCTTTGATCGGGCGGGAAACCCAACCCGACGCCCTCAGCGCAGCGAGGGTATCGGGCAGTGAAGCGGGGGGTGACGGCGCAATGGCGGGAGTGCTCGGCATGGGGCCAAACTAGTGCGCGACCCCGCTGCCGTGTGGGTCGCGCATCTCCGGGCTACAGCCCATCGCCGTCGTCACCGTTCGTGCGACCTAGGTAGTTCGCACGGATCACGCGGTAGCGTCCATTGGGTGGAGCTCACGGGAAAGTGGACAGCACACCCGGCGGACGACGAACTCCGCCGCAGCTTCCATGAACGCGACATCGCGGAAGACGGTTGGACGTCCGTCGTCGTGCCGGGCCACTGGGCGACCTCGCCCGAACTGTCGGCCGTCGACGGTCCCCTGCTCTACCGACACTGGTTCGACGCGCCGATCCCCTCTG
Source organism: Acidimicrobiales bacterium (assembly GCA_039934635.1). Lineage (GTDB taxonomy): Bacteria > Actinomycetota > Acidimicrobiia > Acidimicrobiales > WLNW01 > DATLFA01. The sequence continues at coordinate 77,969 of JBDTLT010000007.1, read as the reverse complement.
GAGAAGATCGGGTCTGGCTTCGTCTCGACGGCGTCTTCTACCAAGGCGACGTGTGGCTCGACAGTGCCTACGTCGGCGACACCGAGGGTTACTTCTTCCCGCACCAATTCGAGATCACCGACCAGATGCTCGAGCGCGGTGAACATCTTCTTGCGATCGAGGTCTCGGCGCGTCGCAGCGAGGATCTCAAGGCGAAGAGTGCGATCACTGGTGCGTTCGGCCATGGTGACCACCTGCCGGTCGATTGGAATCCTGGCGGCATTTGGCGGCCCGTGCACGTCACGACGACCGGCCCGGTCGCGATCCGGCATTCCCGCCTCAAGTGCACCGAGGCATCCGATGAACGGGCCACGCTGTCGCTGCGCCTCGTCCTCGACTCGACGACCTCACGGTCGGTCACCTTGCGGACCCGGGTCTGCGGCAGCGAACACGAAGAGCGGTGCACGTTGGCCGCCGGCGAGAACCGCGTCGAGTGGAGCGTCGGGATCACCGAACCCGACCGTTGGTGGCCCCATTCGCTCGGCCCCTCGCCGCTGCACGATGTGTTGGTCGATGTGGTCCTCGACGAAGACAACATCATCAGCGATCACCGACGATGGCGCACGGGCTTTCGCACGATCGACGTCCGCAACTGGATCTGGCAGGTCAATGGCGAGCAGCTCTTCGTGAAGGGCGTCAGCATCGGCCCGGCGCGGCCCGATCTCGGGGCGGCGTCACCGAGCGAGCTCACCGCCGATGTCCGCGACGCACGCCGCGCCGGTCTCGATCTCGTTCGTGTCCACACGCACATCTCGCGCCATGAGCTGTACGAGGCCGCCGACGAGCTCGGCATGCTCGTGTGGCAGGACCTCCCACTGCACCGGCGCTATGCGCGCAGTGTGCGCAAACAGGCGGTCCGCCAAGCGCGCGAGGCCGTCGATTTTCTCGCCCACCATCCCTCGGTGGCGTTGTGGTGCGCCCACAACGAGCCATATCAGGTCGACGAAGCCATCGCCCCGACCGCCGCGCTGCAGGGCTACGGCCGGCGAGCCGTGCGGTCGATCCTTCCGCAACAAGTGCCTTCGTGGAACCGCACCGTGCTCGACGGGTCGTTGAAGCTGGCAATCGACCGCAACGACGGCACCCGGCCGGTCATCGCGCACTCCGGCGTCGCGCCGCACCTGCCCCAGTTCGAAGGCACCGACGCGCACCTGTGGTTCGGGTGGTACGAACGCGAAGTCGAAGAGCTCGCCGAATACGCCGCCACGTTGCCCCGCGGTGTTCGCTTCGTTTCCGAGTTCGGCGCCCAGGCACCCCCGGCCACCGCTTCGTTCTGTCGCCCCGATCAGTGGCCCGACCTACCGTGGGAGCAATTGGTGCGCGAGTACGGCTGTCAGACGGCCGTCTTCGATCAACTGTGCTCGCCCGACGAATTCGCCAGCTTCGACGATTGGCGCGCCGCGGCACAGGCGCATCAGGCATACGTCGTGCGGCGCACCATCGAGATACTCCGCCGGCTGAAGTACCGGCCCAGCGGCGGGTTCTGCGTCTACCGGCTGTCCGACGCCCGCCCGGCGATCAGCTTCGCGCTCATCGACCACGAGCGACAGCCCAAGGCCGCCTATCACGCGCTGCGAGACGCGTGCCGTCCCGTGATCGCCATCGCCGACGCGCCGCCGCGAACGGTGGCCCCCGGCGTCGTCGTCGAGTTGGCCGTCCATGTCGTGTCGGATCTACGCCATGCTCTGCCCAAAGCCGAGGTGCGGGCGCGCGCCACTTGGGCGACTGGCGCCCGCGAGTGGTCATTCGCCGGTGACATCGCCGCCGACGCCTGTGTGCTCGTCGGGAGGGTCGCGTTCCCGGTGCCGCCCTCACCCGGGTTGTTGCGCTTCGATTTCGAAGTCCACCACGCCGAGCTCCAAACTCCGACCACCAGCTACGAAACGATGATCGTTTGAGCGCTTCGTGAGCGCTTCGTGAGCGCGCCGGGAGCCGGGCACGGTCGCCGACGTGCACTCCGATGTCTCGCCTGGGCCTACTACTTCGGTAGCGTCGAGGTGTCACCACCGAGGACGGTCCGATGTCGCAAACGATGACGAGGTCTCAACCGGGCGGCGCCGCGCCGATCCGTAAGTCGCCACGACGACTTCCGTTCCCCCTCAACATCTACCAAACCGCCGTCGGCAAGAAGTGGGTGATGGCGATCACGGGCATCGGCATCATCGGTTTCGTCCTGGCCCACATGATCGGCAACCTGCACCTCTACGAGGGCCCGCGACAGGTCAACGAATACGGCGAGGCCTTGCGTGATCTGGGCGGCCATCTCGCGCCGCGCACGTTGGTCTTGTGGGTGATGCGCCTCGGCCTGATCGGCATGTTCATCCTGCACATCCATTCGGCGTACGGCTTGACCCGCATGAACATGGCGGCCAACGCGGGCGCCAAGCACGAAGAAAAGCGGGACTACGTCGCCGCCAACTTCGCCTCGCGCACGATGCGCTGGACCGGCGTCATCATCGGCCTGTTCGTCGTCTTCCACCTCGCCGACCTGACGTGGGGCAAGACGCATCCGGGCACCTACGTCCGCGGCAACGTGTACTACAACGCAGCCAACAGCTTGCAGACGTGGCCGATCGCGTTGATCTACATCTTCGCCAACATCGCCTTGGCGTTTCACATCTACCACGGGGCGTGGTCGATGTTCCAGAGCCTCGGCATCAACAATCCGAAGTACAACCAATTGCGCCGCATGTTCGCCACTGGTCTCGCCGGTCTCATCTTGGTCGGCAACCTGAGCTTTCCGATCATGGCGCTGTCGGGTGTGATCGACAAGGACAATGTCGCTCCGAACGCAACAGTGGAGGTCGATCGATGATCGGCGAACTCGACCCACGGGCACCAGCCGGTCCGCTCGATGAGAAGTGGACCAACCACAAGTTCAACATGAAGTTGGTCAACCCCAACAACAAGCGGCGCTTCACGGTCATCGTTGTGGGCTCGGGTTTGGCGGGCGCGTCGGCGGCGGCTTCTCTCGGCGAGCTCGGTTACAACGTCGAGCTGTTCACGTTCCACGACACGCCCCGGCGCGCGCACTCGATTGCGGCGCAGGGTGGCATCAACGCCGCGAAGAACTACCAGAACGACGGCGACAGTGTGCAGCGCCTGTTCTATGACACCATCAAAGGCGGCGACTATCGCAGCCGCGAGGCCAACGTCTTTCGACTGGCCGAGGTGTCGGTCAACATCATCGACCAGGCCGTCGCGCAAGGTGTGCCGCTCGCTCGCGAGTACGGCGGTCTGCTCGACAACCGTTCGTTCGGTGGCGCGCAGGTTTCCCGCACTTTCTATGCCCGCGGCCAGACCGGCCAGCAACTGCTGCTCGGCGCGTACAGCGCGCTGATGCGCCAAGTGCATCTCGGCAAAGTCAACATGCACGTCCGCAGCGAAATGCTCGACCTGGTCGTCGCCGACGGGCGCGCCGCCGGCATCGTCGTACGCGATCTCATCACCGGCGACATCACGGCGCACTCGGGACACGCGGTCGTTCTCGCCACGGGTGGCTACGGAAACGTCTACTTCCTGTCGACGAACGCGATGATGTCCAACGTCACCGCCGCGTGGCGCGCGCATCGTCGTGGCGCGTTGTTCGCCAACCCCTGCTACACGCAGATCCACCCGACGTGTATCCCCGCGAGCGACGACTTCCAGTCCAAGCTCACGTTGATGTCCGAGTCGCTGCGCAACGACGGTCGCATCTGGGTGCCCAAGAATCCCGACGACACTCGGCCGCCCGACCAAATTCCCGAACAAGACCGTGACTACTACCTCGAGCGCAAGTACCCCGCGTTCGGCAACCTCGTGCCGCGCGACGTTGCGTCGCGCAATGCGAAGACCGTCGTCGATCAAGGCCGGGGCGTCGGGCCGCTCAAGAACGGCGTCTACCTCGATTTCGCCGACGCAATCGCGCGCGATGGGCGCGCCGCGATCGAAGACCGTTACGACAACCTCCTCCAGATGTACGAGCGCATCACGGGTGAAGATCCGTTCAAGATGCCGATGCGCATCTACCCCGCTATCCACTACACGATGGGTGGGTTGTGGGTCGACTACAACCTGATGTCCAACGTGCCCGGGCTCTATGTCATGGGCGAAGCCAACTTCTCCGACCATGGCGCCAACCGGCTCGGCGCGTCGGCGCTCATGCAAGGCCTCGCCGACGGCTACTTCGTGCTCCCTTACACCATCGGCGACTACCTGGCCGGCCAACTCGGCAAGCAACCGGTGCCGAACGACGCACCCGAGTTCAAGTCGGCACTCGCCAACGTTGCCGATCAGACCAAGCAGTGGTTGTCGGTCAAAGGCACCAAGTCCGTCGATCACTATCACCGCGAGCTCGGCAAGATCATGTGGGAGTACGTGGGCATGGCCCGCAACAAGGTCGGCCTCGAGAAGGCGATGTCAGAAATCGCGGCATTACACGGCGAATTCCGCAAGAACGTGCGGGTGCTCGGGTCGGCCGAGACCTTGAACCAGTCGCTCGAGAAGGTCGGTCGCGTCGACGACTTCTTCCAACTGGGCCATCTCTTGGCGCGTGACGCGCTCGAGCGCGAAGAGTCCTGTGGTGGACACTTCCGCGAAGAGCATCAGACCGAAGAAGGCGAAGCCGCTCGCGACGACGACCAATTCGCCCACGTCGCGGCGTGGGAGTGGACCGGCGAAGAAACACCCGAAATCCGGCATCGCGAAGAGTTGGCGTTCGAGAACGTCAAGCTCGCTCAACGCTCGTACAAGTGAGGACTTCCAACCGATGTCGAAACATCTCAATCTCACGCTGAAGGTCTGGCGCCAGGATGGTCGCGACCAGGCTGGGCGCTTCGAGACGTACCCCATCGGCATCAGCGAGGACGCGTCGTTCCTCGAGATGCTCGATGTCGTCAACGAGCACCTGATCGCCGACGGCAAAGAACCCATCACGTTCGAAAGCGATTGCCGCGAAGGCATCTGCGGCACGTGCGGCTTCATCATCAACGGCATCCCGCACGGCAAGGAAAAGGGCACCGCCACGTGCCAGCTCCACATGCGCAAGTTCAGCGATGGTGAGCACATCACCATCGAGCCGTTCCGCGCGGCTTCGTTCCCGGTCATCCGCGACTTGGCGGTCGACCGCAGTGCGCTCGATCGCATCATCGAAGCGGGCGGCTACATCACGGTGAACTCGGGCGCCGCCCCCGACGCCAACCTCATCCCCGTGCCCAAGGAGACTGCCGACGCCGCGATGGATGCCGCCGCGTGCATCGGTTGCGGCGCGTGTGTGGCCGCGTGCCCCAATTCGGCCGCGCAGTTGTTCACCTCGGCCAAGGTCGAGCACCTCAACTTGTTGCCGCAAGGGCAAGCCGAGCGGTGGTCCCGCGTCGAGAACATGGTCGAGACCATGGAGATGTACTTCGGCTCGTGCACGAACCACGGCGAGTGCCACGAGGCCTGCCCCAAAGAGATCAGCCTCGACTTCATCGCGTATCTCAACCGCGACTTCATGAAGTCCAAGATCAAGAACCGCAAGCTCGCCGGCCAACGGTAACGTCCCGCTCACCCCTTCCTACCCGCCGCGCTCGCATCGACCCAGTACGGGCTCGTATCCGTCAACCAACTTCGAGATTGCGGAATCTCACGTGATCAGCGGACGCTACTCGGCCTTCTGGACTGGCGGCCGGAACCCGAGGTGACCGTCGCTCGAATGGCGAACTTTCGGACAGAAGGTCGTATTCATCGACACCCAGACTTCGATCCAAAGGACATCGAGCTGGTGCAAGGCATTGCTTGCACGAACGCAACGCGAGTATTGATCGACATCGGTGCGGTGCGGCGTGATCTCGTCGAGCCGATGTTCCATTCGGTGCTCCATCGCCGGCTCGCCGAGTACGACTCGGCGATGGCCCCGGGCGAGAGCACGCTCGAAGTCCGATTGCTACAAATCATCCGAGAGCACGGCATCAAACCGCCAATGCGACAGCATCGCGTGAGCGTGAACGGTAAGCGCTATTTCCTCGACGTCGCTTACCCCGAAGAGATGCTGGCCATCGAAGGCGACGGGTTCGGCGTGCACAGCGAGCGCGATCGCTTCGAATCAGATCGCGAGCGGCAGAACGCGTTGGTGCTTCTCGGCTGGCGACCCTTGCGCTTCACGTGGCGCCAGATCCGCCAACACTCCCTCTACGTCGCGACCACGATCCGCGCCGCTCTCCGGGGTTCGGGATGGGCCAGACGTCGCGGTCAGGCGGCGCGGGAGAAGAGGGTGAGGAGACGGTGGGCCAGTTCGGGGGTGAGGGCCGCGGGGGTCTCGTGGCCGAGCCCGTCGATGATCCAACACTCGTTGTCGGGGATGGTGGCCGCCATGAGGTGGGCGTGGGCGACGGGAACGACCGGATCGAGCGTGCCGTGCATGATCAGCGTGGGCACGGTGATCTCGCCGAGGCGGTCGACGCGCGACGTCGTCGACCACGCCGCATGACCGTGCCCCGATTCGGGGTACCACATGCGGTCTACCTCGGCCGCGCTCGCGGCGCGCAACCGCGCCTCTTCGAAGGGGATCGCGGTGCCCGCATAGAGCCGGAAGAGCTCGACGAGATGGTCGACCCGCTCCTCCCGTGTCTTCGGCGGCGGGGCGAGGTGCCGGGCGGCGAGTTGGTCGAGGAATGCTTCGGCCGGCCGCGGCAGGCGTTCGTCGCCCATGCCCGGCGAACTGATGAGCAACGCGAGTGATCGCACCCGCTCGCGGTGATCGAGCGCGAGCAATTGTCCGATCATGCCGCCCATCGAGCGCCCGACGACATGGGCCCGGTCGATGCCGAGCGCGTCCATCAGCCCCACGACGTCGCGCGCCATGTCGTCGAGTGTGTAGAGCTCGTCGGGATCGACCTTCGTCGACAGCCCGCAGTCGCGATTGTCGAAACGGACCACGCGGAAATGGGCGCGCACCAGTGCATCGACGAGGTCGAGGTCCCAACGCGAGCCGGGCGAGTCGGCGCCCGAGATCAGAACGACGGCCGGATCCCCTGGCGCGCCGTACGTTTCGGCCCATAGTTCGACACCGTTGGTGTCGATCAGGCCAGATGTGGTTGGTTCCATTCGATCCATCCTGCACCACGGCGGTTGACGGACTCCACCTGAACCAGCGCGCGGGGCAGGCGCGATACGCGGCCGTCGGGTGCCTGCAACAGCACCGGGGCCCACGCCACCGGGGTTATGTCGCACTGCAGCAGGTCGATCAGCACGTGCGCCCGCTCGGCAAACCCGTGGCGCCCGAATTCCATCTCCGTGGCCCACCGATCCGAGAATTCGAAATCGCCGCCGCGAGCGCGATAACCGATGCTCCCGCCGTTGCCGAGGTCGAGGCAGTGCAGCCGCTCACCGCTGTCGAGACGAGCGCTGAACCAACACCACGGGAACGACCACCAATCCCGCACGCCCCACGAGTGATCGCGTTGTCCGAAGCCCTCGAAGTCGATCTTCTCGCGTCCCACCAACACCTCGCCGTGCACCTCACACGGGACCTCGTAGCGCGTGATGCCCGCGGGGTAGGCGAACACTCCCCCATCGGTCTCCCATTCGAGATCGAAGCCAACGGGCACCTGGTCGCCCCGCATGCGCCCGTACATCTCGGCCGGATCGTCGACACCGACCCCGAACGCTTCGAGTTGCACGGAGAACCGTTCGAGCGGCTCGAGACAGGAGATGTCGCTCCACAGCGCCGGTGCCCGCAGTTCGAGTTCAGCGCCTCGCGGCAGCGGCGCCTCGTGGTCTCGGACGAACACCAGCGGACGTCCCTCGCCGACGACGCAGGCCCAGAACCACGACACACCGAGGTTCGGATACAGCCCGAGCCGCACGTACCCGCCGAACGTGGCGTCGGCATCGTGGAAGTCGAAGTACCACGACTCGTTCCACAGCGGGTGCGCAGTCGACAGATGCCGGCCCTCGTCCGACGGCGCCGGCTGATCATTCACGCGACGACACTACGCTGCCCCGGTGGTGAAATTCCTGACCGACGAGTGGGTCTCGGCGCTCGACCACGAGGCAAGCGCGTACGGCGCACCGATCGCAGCGACGTTCGTCGTCGAGTACCGCGTGCAACTCGACCCCGACGAAACGTTCGTCTACCAGATCCGCTTCGATGCCGACCGCGTCACCGTGAGCAAGGGCGCACCGTCGGCCGCGACCGTCGTGTTGTCGACCAACCGTGTCACCGCGCACGGCATCGCCACCAACACGATGTCGGCCCAAGCCGCGTTCATGGCGGGACAACTACGTCTCGACGGTGACACGATGGCGATGGTGCGCAACCACGACGCGTTGACCGCACTCGACGACATCTTCGAGGCCGTTCGCACGATCACGGAGTATTGACGATGCCCGAACTCCCCGAAGTGCGAGCCCATGCGGAACGCCTCGACGCGGCGTTCGCCGGCGTGCCTCTCGAAAAGTTCACCGCGCTCAGCTTCCATGCGCTCAAGACCTTCGACCCTTCTCCCGACGCCGCGATCGGCCGTGCGCTCACGGCGGTGCGCCAACGGGGGAAGTACATCCTCCTCGACTTCGCACCGATCACGTTCGTGATCCACCTGATGCAAGGAGGCCGCCTTCGCGTCGACGAAAAGCAAGCGGCGAAGGTCAGGGGCGGGCTCGCGCGCCTCCGATTCGGCGATGGTCGCGCGCTGTTGTTGACCGAGGCCGGTACCGATCACAAGGCCGGCGTCTGGGTACGCGGTGACGATGCGCTCACCCAAGATCCACTCGATCGCCTCGGCCCGGATGCCGACAGCGTCACGCCCGATGAGTTGGCGCAGCGCGTCCGCGACACGAACTCGATGCGTCTGCACGGATGGTTGCGCGAGCAGGCCCCGCTCGCCGGTGTCGGCCGCCGTCTCGCGAACGAGATCTGTTGGCAGGCCAAGATCTCTCCGTTTGCCAATACGCGCAAGCTGAGTTCCGACGAGATCGTCCGCCTGCACGCGGGTATTCACGCGGCGATCGACGAAGGACTCGCGTACGAGCGAACGCGCGACGACATGAGCGCGTCCAAGGACCGACCCGGCGCGGTGCACGGTCGCACGAAGGAAACATGTCCGCGCTGTGGCGACACGATCCGTGCCGTCGAGTATTCGAACTACACGGTGAACTACTGCCCCACTTGTCAGACGGCGGGCAAAGTGCTCGCCGACAACACCACGAGCCGGTTCTTGAAATGAACGAGGGTCTCGACCGCGAGGGCCGCGTCGAACGCTTGTGGGTCAAGCGAGCAAAGCGCGGCCCGATGGACGCGGTTCGCGAAGTGCAGTTCATCGCGCGGCGCGGGCTCGCCGACAACGCCGACGCCGGAGGCCGCCGCCAGGTCACGATCATCTCCCGCGAACGCTGGGCCGAGCTCACCGCGGCCTTGGGCGACGTCGACCCGGTGTTGCGCCGCGCCAACGTGATGGTGTCGGGAATCGAACTCGAGAAGACCCGCGGCCGGCTGTTGCAGATCGGCGGAGCAACCGTGCGCATCAACGGCGAGACGCGCCCGTGCCGCGCCCTCGACTTCGCCTTCGCAGGGCTGCAACGCGCGCTCGACCCGCGCTGGGGGGGTGGCGTCTATGCGCAAGTCATCGAAGGCGCCGTAGTGCACGTCGACGATGTCGTGCGCTGGATCGAGTCACCTGAGGCCGGGTAGGCCGCCCCGAGTCGGTCAGATCAAGCCGAGGTCGCGCACCGCTTGGCGCTCTTCTTCGAGCTCCGCCACCGATGCATCGATCTTCTTACGCGAGAAGTCGTTGATCGGCAGGCCTTTGACGATCTTCCACTTGCCGCCGGCGCATTCGCACGGGAACGACGAGATCAACCCTTTGGGAACGCCGTAGCTGCCGTCGCTCGCAACGCCCATCGACACCCAGTCGCCTGCTTCGGTGCCGAGCGCCCACGACCGCATATGGCCCATGGCGGCGCTCGCCGCCGACGCCGCCGACGACGCGCCGCGCGCCTCGATGATGGCTGCGCCGCGCTTGGCGACCGTAGGGATGAAGGTATTTTCGATCCAGTCGATGTCGTCGACCTGTGCCGCCGCGTTGCGACCGCTCACCTTGCAGTTGAAGAGGTCGGGATACTGCGTGACCGAGTGGTTGCCCCAGATCGTCATGCGCTTGACCGCGGTGACGGGACGCTCGAGCTTTTGCGCGATTTGCGAGACCGCGCGGTTGTGGTCGAGGCGCGTCATCGCGGTGAACTGCTTGGGGTTGATGTCGGGCGCGTTGCTCATCGCGATCAGCGCGTTGGTGTTGGCGGGATTGCCGACCACCAACACTTTGACGTTCTTCTTGGCGCTGTCGGACAGCGCCTTGCCCTGCGGCTTGAAGATGCCACCGTTGGCCGACAGCAGATCGGAACGCTCCATACCGGCCTTGCGGGGCATCGCGCCGACGAGCAACGCAAAGTCGGCATCACCGAACGCGACGTGGGGGTCGTCGGACTTGACCACGCCGGCCAACAAGGGGAACGCACAATCGTCGAGCTCCATGTGCACACCGTCGAGCGCGCGTAGCGCCGGCGTGATCTCGAGGAGTTGAAGGATGACGGGTTGATCGTCACCGAGCATCGCCCCACTCGCGATGCGGTACAACAGGGCATAACCGATCTGACCCGCGGCACCGGTCACGGCCACCCGAACTGGCTTCTTCGCCACGCTGACTCCTGAAATGGGGGATTTGTGGTCGGGCTACAGACGATCGACGATGGCGCTCGCGAACTCGGAGCACTTGACCTCGGTTGCGCCCTCCATCAGACGGGCGAAATCGTAGGTGACGATCTTGTCGGCAATGGTCTTTTCGAGCGCACGGACGATGTCGCCCGCCGCGTCGAACCAACCGAGATGCTCGAACATCAAGACGCCCGACAACAACACGGAACCCGGGTTGACCTTGTCTTGACCGGCGTACTTCGGCGCGGTGCCGTGCGTCGCTTCGAACACACCGTGGCCCGTGACGTAGTTGATGTTGGCGCCCGGCGCGATGCCGATGCCACCCACCTGCGCGGCGAGCGCATCGGAGAGGTAGTCGCCGTTGAGGTTCATCGTGGCGATGACGTCGAAGTCTTCGGGCCGCGTGAGCACCTGCTGCAACGTGATGTCGGCGATGTTGTCCTTGACGAGGATCTTGTCGCCCGGCTTGCCGCCGCAGTCGTCCCAGCCGACCGCAACATCGCTGAACTCTTCTTTGACGAGCTCGTAGCCCCAATTCATGAAGGCGCCTTCGGTGAACTTCATGATGTTGCCCTTGTGCACGAACGTGACCGATTTGCGCTTGCGGGTGATCGCGTAGTTGATCGCGGCGCGCTGCAGACGTTGTGAGCCGTACTTGGAGATCGGCTTGATGCCGATGCCGGAGTCTTCGCGGATGTCCCATCCGAACGAGTCCTTCAGCAAGTCGCGCATCTTTTTGGCCTCGGGAGTGAACGCCTCGACCTCGAGCCCGGCGTAGATGTCTTCGACGTTCTCGCGAAAGATCACCATGTCGACCTTTTCGGGATGCTTCACCGGCGACGGCACGCCCGTGAACCAACGCACCGGGCGCAAGCACACGTACAGATCGAGGATCTGGCGCAGCGCGACGTTGAGCGAACGAAAGCCACCACCGATGGGTGTGGTGAGCGGGCCCTTGATGCCGATCAAGTACTCCCGGAATTTGGCGATCGTGTCTTCGGGCAACCAGTCGCCCGTGTTGTTGAACGCCTTCTCGCCGGCCAGCACCTCGAGCCACTCGATCGTGCGGCCGTGCTTCTTCGCGGCAGCATCGAGCACGAGCTTGGCGGCGGGCCAAATGTCGACGCCGGTGCCGTCGCCTTCGATGAACGGGATGATGGGGTCGCTCGGCACATTGAGGCTGCCGTCTGCGTTTTGAGTGATCTTCTGAGCCATGCGGGGAGCCTAGCCCGCACGCCCGCGCCCCGTACAAGTAGGAGACAAGTGCTGTGCGGGCCCGCTGGAACTAGGTCAGCGGCAGGCCTTCGAGGATGCGGCTGGTCGCTTCGGCGCGATTGAGTGTGTAGAAGTGGATGCCCGGCGCGCCCGCCTCGATCAGTTCGAGGCACAGTTCGACCGCGGCCTCGACGGCCACCTCGAGCCGGGCGTCGTCGTCGGGCAGCGCCTCGATGCGGTCGAAGAGGGCCTCGGGCACGGCGGTGCCGTTGATACCGCAAAAGCGGCGGACCCGCGACGGCGCGAGCACGGGGATCACACCAGGGAGGACCGGTGTGGTCACGCCGAGATCCGCGAGCTCGTTCATCATGCGCGGGTAATCCGCGGCGTCGAAGAAGAACTGCGTGATGCCGAAATCGGCCAGGCGCAGTTTGGCAGCCAGGTTGCGGCGGTCGGCCGCGCGATCGGACGAGCGCGGATGCACTTCGGGGAACGCCGACACGCCGATGGAGAAATCGGCCTGTTCCCGGACGAACTCGACGAGTTCGATGGCGTAGCGGAAGTCGCCGAGGTCGGCGCCGCCGTCGGTCGGTGGATCGCCCGCCAGCGCCAAGATGTTGTCGATACCGGCGGCCTCGTACTCGGCGAGCAGATCTCGCACCTGCGCGCGCGTGTGCCCGACGCACGTCAGATGGGGCATCGCCGGGAACGGGTGGTTGTTGTTGATGCCGACGACGAGGTCACGCGTGCGATCGCGCGTCGACCCACCGGCGCCATAGGTGACCGAGACGAACGACGGTGCCAACTCGGCCAACGCGTCGAGATTCTTCTCGAGTGAGCGCAATGCATCGTCGGTCGCCGGCGGGAAGAATTCGAACGAGATCGTCGGACCACTCGCCAACAGATCGTGAATCTTCGTCATCGCGACAAGGGTAGGGGGCGGCGCGGCGCATCGGCGAGATAGAAATGCCCGGTGTAGCAGGCGACTCGACTGCACGACCTTTTGGGGGGCACGATGGACTCGGCAGCAGGCATCGAAATGTGGCGCAAGGTGATGGTCAACGAACCGCCGGCGTCGGTGGCCGGGTTCACCGCGGTGACCCGCGATCACGTTTTCGGCGAGATCTGGTCCCGCCCCGGTCTCACGACTCGTGATCGGCGCATGGTGTCGCTCACCTGCACAGCGCTGGCCCCCGGCCCCGCGCTGGCGATCCACGTCGAGGCCGCGCTGAAGAGCGGCGATCTCGACGTCGAGGCCGTCGAAGAATGGATCATCCACCTCGCGCACTACGCGGGCTGGCCGGTGGCCGCCAACGCCTACGTCGTCACCCGAGAGGTGATTGCGCGATACACGCAGTGACGGTGTTGCGCAGCAACATCGCAACGGTGGTCGGGCCGACGCCGCCGAGACGGGGCGTGATCCACGACGCGACCTCGCCCACCGCCTCGGAAACATCGGGAATCACGCGGCGCCCTTCGTAGGTGATGCCACCGCTCACGACGATCGCGCCGGGTTTCACCATGTCAGGCGTGATCGAATTCGGCACGCCCACCGCAGCCACGACGATGTCGGCGCGTCGTGTGTAGTCGGTGAGGTTCTTGACGCCGGTGTGCACGACGGTGACCGCGGCGTTGGCGCCCGGGCGCTTCATCGTGAGCAACAGCGACAACGGTCGACCGAGCGTGGGACCACGACCGACGATGCAGACCTCGCGGCCCGCGATGTCGATGCCGTAGTGGACGAACAACGCCTGAATGCCGGCGGGTGTACACGGCACGGGGCCGTCTTGTTGCAGCACGAGCCTGCCGAGGTTGACCGGATGCAGACCGTCGGCGTCTTTGCTCGGGTCGACCGCGAGCAGCGCCGCGTTGGCGTCGAAGCCGCTGGGCACGGGCAACTGGATCAGGTACGCATGCACAGCCGCGTCGTTGTTGAACCGATCGACCGCCGCGAGCAGCGCGTCTTGCCCTGCCGAAGCGGGTACGTCGATGTGGTGCGACGCGATACCAACCTTCTTGCACGTTTCGTGCTTGATACGCACATAGCCGGCGCTCGCGCTGTCGTCGCCGACGAGGATGGTGCCGAGCCCAGGTGTAATGCCGCGCGTCGCGAGTTGCGCGACACTCGCGCGCACCTCGTCGAGTACGGCTTCGGCGACAGGGGCACCCGCGAGCAATTGTGCAGTCACGAAGCGCCTCAGTGCCGGAAGTGGCGTTCGCTGGTGAACACCATCGCCATGCCGTATTCGTTGGCCGCGTCGATCACTTCTTGATCGCGCACCGAACCGCCCGGTTGGATCACTGCTGTGCAACCGGCTTCGGCGGCGGCGTCGAGGCCATCTCGGAACGGAAAGAATGCGTCGCTCGCGCAGGCGCCGCCGCGCGCCCGGCCGGCCGACTTCTCGGCCGCGATGCGGCCCGCATCTCGGCGGTTTTGCTGACCCGCACCGATGCCCACCGCCTGACCGTCTTTGACCATCACGATGCAGTTGGACAGCACGCGCGCCGCGACCCGCCAGGCGAGCAACAGGTCGAGCCATTCGCCGTCGTCGGGCGCGCGATCGGTGACGACCTTCCACGATTGACGGTCGGTGGTGACCCGGTCGACGGTCTGCACCAACAAGCCGCCGTCGATCGAGCGGATGTCGAGTACCGCGGGAGTCGGCGCGTTTGCAGTGAGCACGCGCAGGTTCTTCTTGGCTGTCAGCACCGTCAGCGCATCGGGTTCGTAGCCGGGAGCCACGATCACTTCGGTGAACACGGGCGCCAGCTTTTCGGCGAGCGACTTGGGCACGATGCGGTTGATCGCGACGATGCCTCCGAACGCAGAGACGGTATCGCACTCGTGGGCAAGCTCGTACGCGGTGGTGATGTCGGCATGCACCGCGGCGCCGCATGGGTTGGCGTGTTTGATGATGGCCACTGCGGGGTCGAGACCGAGCGCGTGCACGAGTCGCCATGCGGCTTCGGTGTCATAGAGGTTGAGATAGGAGAGTTCTTTACCACCATGTTGGATGGCGGTGTCCCACCAACTGCTCTCGCCGCGAAAGCGGTAGCGGGCGCCGACCTGATGGGGGTTCTCGCCATAGCGAAGGTCTTGCACGCGATCTGCCGCAAGGTGCAACGACGACGGCAGCGGATCTTCGCCGACCGCCGCTTCACGGTCGGACTGGTCGAACCACGACACGATCGCGGCGTCGTAGGACGCGGTCAACGCGAACGCCTTGCGGGCCAGCGAGCGCCGAGTGTCCACGCTCAGCGCCGCGTTCGCGCGCAACTCTTCGAGCACCGTCGAGTAGTCGGCGGGGTCGACGACGACACCGACGTGCGCGTGGTTCTTCGCCGCGGCGCGGATCATCGTGGGCCCGCCGATGTCGATCATCTCGATACCGGGTTGCGCCGTAAAGGGGTAGACGTTGACGACCACCAACGCGAACGGTTCGATCTCGTGCGCCTCGAGGTCGGCGCGGTGGGTCGCATCGTCGAGGTCGGCCAAGATGCCGCCGTGGATCTTTGGATGCAGCGTGACGACACGGTGGCCGAGCATGATCGGGTAGCCGGTGACGTCGGAGACGTCGACGACGGGGACGGCCTCGGCCGCGATGGCCTTGGCCGTACCCCCACTCGAAACGATTTCCCAGCCGAGAGCGTGCAAGCCCTTGGCCAATTCGGTGATGCCGTTCTTGTCGAATACCGACAACAGGGCACGCGGGGCACTCACAGGACAGATCCTCTCTCGACTATCTGACGGATGGTTTGGACATACAGCGAACGCTCGACTTCTTTGATGCGCTCGTGCAAGGTCGCCTCGGTATCGCCGGGCAACACGTCGACGGCGCGCTGCGCCAGGATCGGGCCGTGGTCGACCTCGAGCGTGGCGACATGCACGGTACAGCCGGTGACCTTGACGCCGTAGGAAAGGGCATCGCGCACCGCGTGCCAGCCCTTGAACGACGGCAGCAGTGCGGGATGCGTGTTGATCACGCGCCCCTCGAACGCATCGAAGAAGGGCTGGGCGAAAATCGTGCCGAAGCCGGCCATGACCGCGAGCTCGACGCCGTGCTCGTGCAACGCCGCCACCACCTTTTCGCTGTAGCTGCCGCGATCGAAATTTGCGCCAAACGAGTCACGCTCGATGACGAGCGCCGTAACCCCCGCGTCGGCCGCGATCTCGGTGGCGCGGCAGGGTCGGTCGACGACCACCACCACCACGGGCAACCCGTCCGCGAGGATGGCCTCGAGGATGGTGCCGCTTCCCGACGCGAGTACTCCAAGCCGCACGACGAGACGCTACCGCAGGACCCTCCGGGAACCGAGCACGAAGGTCTCGCCTCCGACGCCCTCCGAGGGCCGGGTGGCCGTCATTCAACTGAAACACCTTCCTGGCTGGGGGATCGACTAGGTTGACCGCCCGTGTGATCGAACACACATGGGGGCAGTTCGTTCTGCTCTCCCGAAATCGACGTCGGGCTTCTACCCGCGGGAGGTACTTGTGGACCTAAGCAAGATGCGCACGCCAGACTGGATCCTCGGGGGATGTGCTCTGGTCTTGATCATCGATCTGTTGTTTCTCCCGTGGCACAAGATCGACTTCGACTTCGGACCACTCTTGGGCAGCGCGGGCTCGGTCAAGCGAACCGCCGTCCAGTCGCCAAACGCGTTCTGGGGGTGGCTGGCCTTACTGCTGGCGATCGCAGTGCTGGCCGTCGTCATCATTCGTCGCCTGACGACCGTCAAGCTTCCCGAGATCCCGATCAGCTGGTCTGACGCCACGTTCTACGGGGCCATCGCCGCCCTGGCGTTGCTCGTGCTGAAGTTGATCATCGAGACGAGTTCGTTGGGTTACGGCTCGTACTTCGGAATCCTGCTGGCCGCCGGCATGGTGTATGGCGGATTTGCCGCCAAACAGCTGGATGCCACCGCGCCTTCCAGTCCGCCGACGTCGTTCTAATCCGACTTCAACTGTTCCATAGCGGCCCGCCCTTGCGGCGGGCCGCTTTGCTTTTGCCCGATAGCGTTGGCGGCCGTGACCGATGCGATCGCAGTGCACGACCTCCACAAGCGCTACGACGATGTCGAAGCGGTGTGCGGCATCGACTTCACCGTGGCCGAGGGAGAAGTGGTGGCGTTGCTCGGCCCCAACGGCGCCGGCAAGACCACCACGATCGAGATCCTCGAAGGATTTCGCCAGCGCACATCGGGCGACGTGCACGTGCTCGGTATCGATCCGGCCGACGGCGGTTCCGAGTTTCGCCAGCACCTGGGCATCGTGTTGCAGTCGTGCGGTATCGACCCCTACCTCACGGTCAGCGAAGTCATCCAGATGCATCGCGACTACTACCGCCGCCAACGCGACGTCGACGAGGTCATCGCACTCGTGGGTCTCTCCGAGAAACGCGACACGCGGGTCAAGTTGCTCTCGGGCGGTCAGCAACGCCGCCTCGACGTTGCGCTCGGGCTCATCGGTGACCCGGACCTGTTGTTCCTCGACGAACCGACGACAGGGTTCGACCCGGGAGCGCGCCGTCAGGCGTGGGAGATCGTGCGCAGCCTTCGTGCGCTGGGCAAGACCGTATTGCTGACCACGCACTACATGGACGAGGCACAGAACTTGGCCGACCGGGTCATCGTGATCGCACGGGGCACGATCGTCGCCGAGGGACCACCGGAGACCATCGGCGGGCGGGGGCGCGCCGCGACCGTCATCGAGTTCTCGGCGCCCGAAAGTCTCTCGTCCACCATGCCGCTCACTGCGACGAGGCGCGACGGCACCACGTTCACCATCGAGTCGGCCGACACCACGCGCGATCTCCACCGCCTCACGACGTGGGCCCTCGACGCCGGCATCGCACTCGAGGGATTGACCGTCACCAAGCCGTCGCTCGAGGACGTGTATCTGGAGTTGGTCGGCGACGACGGTGGCGAGGCCTGATGAAGCGAATCCGATTGCTCGCGCGCCAAATCGAGTGGGAGCAGAAGATGTTCTGGCGCAATCCCGCGGCGGCCGTCTTCACGTTCGTGTTCCCGATCATCTTCCTGGTCATCTTCTCGGCCATCAACAGTGACGATGTCGTCGGCAAAGACGCGGCCCGCGTCAAATTTACCCAGTACTACGTGCCGGCCATCGTCGTGTTCGGCATCATCTCTGCCTGCTACACCGCGCTGGCGTTCACGTTGTCGATTCGCCGGACGCAGGGCATCCTCAAGCGCAAGCGGGGTACACCACTCACGCCGGCGATGTACCTGGGCGGCGTCGTCGGCAACGCGCTCGTCGTCACCATCGTGCTCACCGTGGTGACGATGCTGATCGGGATCGTCGCCTACGACTTCACGTTCCCCGATTTCGCCTCGCGCCTGCCAAAATTCGCCCTGCTTTTGCTGGTTATCTCGTTCTGCTTCACCTCGCTGGGTGCGCTGATCTCCACCTTCGTTCCCAACGAAGAAGCGGCACCGGCGATCATCAACGTGGTGTTGTTCCCACTCGTGTTCATCTCGGGCACGTTCGGGCCGATCAGCAACGACAGCGTGCTGACAAAGGTCGCGAAGGTCTTCCCCGTGTGGCACGCGATCCAGGCCACGACCAACTTGTTGAACCCGCTCAAGTCCGGTGCGCTCGATTGGGGTTACGTGTTGGTGCTCGCGCTGTGGGGCGTGGGGGGCGCCGTGCTCGCCGGCAAGCGCTTCCGTTGGGATCCGGCGCCGACGATGCGGGCGCCTCGTCGACGGCGCGCCGGCGTCAGCTGAACTTCGGGTCGACGCACCCCTCGAAACCGCCGCCGCCGGTGCCAGTCTCGAACCCGCGATCGTTGGGCACCTTGAAACCCGAGCCCGGGTCCGCGGTCGTCAGATAGCGCTTCACCGCGTTGGCCACCGCTTGCGCTTCGTTCTGCCGATAGTCGGTGCGATTCATCAGGGTTGCCTCTTGGGGATTCGTCATGTATCCGGCCTCGACGAGTACCGAGGGGATCGTCGGATACGTCCGCCGCAGCACGCCCAAGAAATCGGTCTTGCCGTCTTTGTCCGGGCGGTAGATCGCACCGGCATCCGACGCGCCCCACCACGTCACCTTGTAGTTCTTGGTGAACGAGTTGACGATCTCTTCCCACAACAGGCCGGCGAATCGCTTGGCGGTCGGCGACTGCACCTGGTGATAGACCTCGGTGCCCGGGCCCGTGTGAGTCGCGGCCTCACCTCCGTTGTGATGGATGCTGAGGAAGAGCTTGGGGGCCGCGGCCAGAGCGATCTCGGCCCGGATCTGGATCGGCACGTAGTAGTCGGACTCACGAGTGAGCACCGTGGTGTAACCCATCGCGTCGAGGATCGCCTTGGCCTTCTTCGCGACATCGAGGTTGAGGGCGGCCTCCGTGAGACCCGACGACGTCGACGCGCCCGGGTCGAACCCACCATGGCCCGGATCGATCACGACGGTCGTCGCGCCGTAGACCTTGCCCGCGCTCACTCGCGCTTCCTTCGCGCATGGCGTGCGCACGCGGTATTGCGAGCCGTCCTTGGCGAGCACGATGGTCACGGCGCCGGTGTTCGTGACGAAGATCGTCGGCTTGCCCTCGATGGTCGCGGGGACCAACGATGCGGTCGTCGCCGCGATCGTCGAACTCGATGCCGCGCCGGCATCGACCGAACTCGGAGGCCCACTGCTCGAGTCATCCAACGACGACGATTCATCGCCGGCGGTGTCGACTCGATCGTTGTCATTGCGGTCGGCGGCGAAGCCAAATGCGATGACCGCCACAGTGGCGGTGATCAAAATGATGAGCTTGGCGCGCACGTCGCGGGGTCTCTCCGGCGTTCTCTTGGCGTTTTACTGGTATCGAGACCAGTAGAACGCCAACAGAATGCATCAGGTAAGCGTGGGAATGAGCGCGGCCATGAGCTCACCCGCTTCGGTGGGGTTGTGACCGACCTCGACGCCTGCCGCGCGCAACGCATCCATCTTTGCTTGAGCAGTGCCTTTGCCCCCCGAGACGATGGCGCCGGCGTGGCCCATCTTCTTGCCGGCCGGTGCCGTGACACCAGCGACGTAGGAGACAACCGGTTTGGTCATCTTGGCGCGAATGAACTCTGCTGCTTCTTCTTCGGCGGAACCACCGATCTCGCCGATCATCATCACGGCCTTGGTCTCGGGGTCGGCCTGGAACGCTTCGAGGCAATCGATGAACGATGTGCCGGGAACCGGATCGCCACCGATACCGACGCACGTCGTGACGCCGATGCCTTTTTGCTTCAGTTCGTAGAGCGCTTGATACGTCAGCGTGCCCGAACGGCTGACGATGCCCACCGGCCCACCGGCCTTGGCGATGTGCCCGGCAGTGATGCCGATGTTGCATTTGCCCGGCGAGATGATGCCCGGGCAGTTGGGCCCGAGCAGGCGCACGTGGGGAAAGTCACGCTTGAGCTTGTTGTAGAACCACGCCTCGTCGTGCGCGGGCACCCCCTCGGTGATCACGACGATGAACGTGACGCCGCCCTCGGCGGCTTCCATCACCGCGCCCTTGACGCCGGCGGCCGGAATGAACACACACGACGCGGTCGCGCCGGTGGCTTTCACTGCATCGGCGACCGAGGCGAAGATCGGAATGCCATCGACATCGGTACCGGCCTTCTTGGGGTTGGTGCCGGCGACGACCTTGGTGCCGTAGTCACGGTTCAACAAGCCGTAGTACTTGCCCTGTGAACCGGTGAGGCCTTGGTAGATGACCTTGGTGTTTTCATCAACGAAAATCGACATTTTCTAGAATCTCTCTCGATTGTTCAGGAACGAGCCTTGGCCAGCGCGACGACTGTGCGCGCGGCGTCGAGCATCGTGGGCTCCATCGTCAACTTGTCCGACAGGTGCGGCTGCAGGATGGCCCGGCCCTCGTCGGCGTTGGTGCCGTCGAGCCGGATCACGATCGGCGAATCGATGCTGACGCGCTTGAGCGCTTCGATGATGCCGTTGGCCACTTCTTCGCCGCGAGTGATGCCGCCGAAGATGTTGATGAAGATCGACCGCACGTTGGGATCGTTGTTGATGACCTCTAGTGCACCGGCCATCACCGCCGCATTGGCCCCACCCCCGATGTCGAGGAAGTTGGCCGGTTTGCCTCCGACCTGGTTGACGACGTCGACGGTGGACATGGCGAGACCGGCCCCGTTGGCGATGACGCCGACCGAGCCCTCGAGGCCGACGTACTGCAGGCCTTTTTCATGGGCGGCCGTCTCGCGCTCGTCGCGAGGTTGCGTGGCGTCGTACTGCGCGTAGTCGGGATGGCGGAACTCGGCGTTGCCGTCGAGGCTCACCTTGGCATCGAGCGCGTGCACCGCATTTTGCGGCGTCAGGATCAACGGGTTGATCTCGACGAGGTCGGCGTCGCCCTCGACGTAGGCGCGATACAGCTTTTGCAAGATGTCGACTGCGCCGTCCTCGGCCAGCGGGTTGAGCTTGGCGGCTTTGACCCACGCGCGGCACGTCTTCTCGTCGAGACCGTCCACCGGATCGATCCAGATCTTCGCGATGGCATCGGGATCGTTCTCGGCGACCACTTCGATCTCGACACCGCCCTGTGCCGACAACATGCCGAGGTATTGTTTCTTGGACCGGTCGAGGGTGAAGCTGGCGTAGTACTCCTCGGCAATGTCGGAAGCGTGCTCGACCCACACTGTCTTGACGATGTGCCCCTTGATGTCCATGCCGAGGATCTTGCCGGCGAACTCGCGCGCTTCGGCCGCGTTGTTCGCGAGCTTGATGCCGCCCGCCTTGCCGCGCCCGCCGACATGTACCTGCGCTTTGACCACCACCGGATAGCCGGAGCGATCGGCGATCGCGACCGCCTCGTCGACGGTCTGTGCGTCGCCGCCCGATGACACGGGGATGCCGTACTGAGCGAAGAACTGCTTACCCTGAAATTCCAACAGATCCACGAGCGATCCTCCCGGGCGCCGCGCCCGTGACGTCTGAATTTGAGCTTGGTTGCGGCCTCGATCGAGGCGCAGGCTCGGTTGCCCGCGCGGCGAGGACCCGGGGGATACTAGGCACGTGAGGTACTGGGCTTCGCATTGGGTGGTGCGCACGATGGTGGGCTGGGTGATCGGCTGATGCCAGTCGCTCGCGGACCGCGTGTCACCGCACGCAATGCCATCGTCGTCGGCGTCGCCGGCGTCCTCACCGCCGTCATGCTCATGTTGTTCGTGTTGTGGCTCACCAGCCACAACGGGGACAAGGTCGATTTCCGGCTGGGTGACGAGCAGTTCCAGGACATCACCGCCGATCGCATGGCGACGCGCATCGCCGACGAGGGGCCCGTCTTGTTCCCCGACGTCAGCGCCAACCGCAGCCGTGACATCTACGTCCAGCATCTGGGCAACGATCCCAAGACGGGGTGGCTGGCGTTCGATGCGCGCAAACCCGCGGCCGCCCGGGACTGCTACCTCGAGTGGCAGCGCGACCGGCAGGTCTTCGTCGACCGCTGCGACAAATCCGAAGTGAGCGCCGACGGTGCCGGCTTGCGTCAGTACCCGGCGGTGGTCAACAGCAACGGCAAGGTCGTCATCAATTTCAACGCCAGCGCAACGGCGACGACGACCAACGCGCCCGCATCGACGACCGCACGATGAGGACACCTCCACGACCACTGAAGGCAATCTCCGCCGAGGCGACGAGCGAATTCCAAATGCTCGCGGGCCGCGACTCGCGGTCACAAGAATTGTTGCGGGTGCTGCGCATCTCGCGCGAGTTCGTTCGTGGCTTTCGCGCCCTTCATCACATCGGGCCGTGCATCACCTTCTTCGGCGCCTCGCGCTTCGGCGAGAACCACCCGTACTACGAGCCTTCACGACACCTTTCGCAGCGCGTCGCCGAGTTGGGCTTCAACATCATCACCGGCGGAGGGCCCGGCCTGATGGAAGCCTCGAACCGCGGCGCCCGTGACGGCGGCACGATCTCGATCGGCGCCACGATCGACATCGGCGACGAGCCGCCCAATCAATTCGTCGACCGCCGCATCAAATTCCACTACTTCTTCGCCCGCAAGGTCATCTTGGTGAAGTACTCGTACGGATTCGTCATGCTCCCGGGCGGCATGGGCACCCTCGACGAGTTGTTCGAGGCTGTCACGCTGGTACAGACCGGTCGGCTCTCCGACTTCCCGATCATTCTCTACGGCCGGGAGTATTGGCAGGGGCTCGTCGACTGGCTGCGCGACGTTCCGCTCGCCAAGGGCGCGTTCACCGAAGCCCAACTCGCCCGCATCCGGCTGACCGATGACGACGACGAAGTCGTCGACCGGCTCGCGCGTCTCGCCCGGCAACTGGACCTCGAGCCGACCCATCGCTGAGCCGATCGGCCCAGTTGTCCTCTCATACGGCCAGAATCGGCGCGCGAGAGGCTCAGTTTCGGTCCTGGTCGCGCCGATGGAAAAAGTGACGACCACGGTGGTGCCGAAAATGCAGCAGTGCGCCAATTGCCAATACTTCGTACCCAAGGGCTACCTGAGTTGCCCGCAGTGTTCGATGCCCCTCGCGGCCGGTGCCGCGGCACCGCAGACCGTCTACACGGGCAAGGCCGGCAAGGCGAAGGGCAATCCGACCGCCCTCGTCGTCGGGATCGCCGTCGCGCTCGTCGCCGTCGTCGCGGTGACCCTCGTCGCGCGGGGGGGCGGAGAAAAGGAACTCGTCGGGGCCGACACGCTCGCGGCGCCCGTGAACGACGGCTGGCGCAACTTCACGGCCCCCGACGGCGCGTTCACCGTCTCGTTTCCCGGCATACCCGAGCGCGGGCAGAACGCGATCGGGTCTCTGAACGAGGTCGCGCAGGGCTACTCCATGAAGGACGGCGCGTTCGAGTTCGGTGTCGTCGTGTCGCCCGCCCCCGCCTACACACCCCCGCACCAAGCAGGCGAACAACTCGCCGCGTGGATGCGGCCGATCTACGAAGGGCAAGGCGGCGTCGTCGAAGCGGCGGCGCAACTCGTCACACCGCGCGGCGATCAAGCCTTCGATCTCGTGGTCGTGAACGGTGGTGTGCGCAACTGGCTGCGGTTCACGACATGGAACGGCAGCATCATTCGTGTCTATGCCTCACTGCCCGCCGACAAGCAGCCGACCCCCGCGCAGTCCCAGACCTACAGCCGTCTACGCGACTCGGTGCACCGGTAGCAAGGCCTAGACCCCGCTCGAAGGCCGCTCGGGCCTAGATCTTTTCGAGTGGCGTCCACGCGAGCAGGAACGATCGCTCGCCGGCAGTCGGGAACCGCACGCGCGCCTCGGCCTTGTCGCCCTGCCCGCTGATGTCGAGAATCACACCCTCGCCGTACTTCGCGTGGCGGACATCGTCGCCGATACGCAGCCCGAGTGTTTCGGCGCCGGTCGTCTCGACGCCCCTCGCCCGCAACGCCGCCTCCACCATCTGCTCGCGGTTCTCGGTGACTCGCCCACCGCGCCCGAATGCGGGGCTGTAGTCGTCGTCGTCGCGGCGTGACCCACTCCATCCGTAGTTGTTGGCGCTCTGACGCTCACGCGTCGAACGCGAGCCCTTGGCCTCGGTCACGAGGTGCGCCGGTATCTCGTCGAGGAAGCGCGAAGGCGGGTTGTACATGCTCGACCCGTGCAGCGTGCGCGACCAGGCGTAGGTCAAGTAGAGCCGCTGCCGCGCCCGCGTGATGCCGACGTAGGCAAGGCGGCGCTCTTCTTCGAGTTGTTCGGGCTCACCGATGGAGCGCATGTGCGGGAAGATGCCTTCTTCCATGCCCATCAGGAATACAACAGGAAACTCGAGTCCCTTCGCCGAGTGCAACGTCATCAACACGACATAGGTCTCGTCTTCGTCGATCTCGTCGGTATCTGATACCAGAGCCACCTGCTCGAGGAACTCGTCGACGGTCTCGAAGCTGCGGGCAAAGCCGACGAGCTCGGACAGGTTCTCGAGACGCCCTTCGGACTCGATCGACTTCTCTTCGTTGAGATCTTCGAGATACCCGCTGTCTTCGAGGATGGCTTCGAGCAAGGTGGCGGGGCCTTTGTCGATCAGATCGGCAAGCCGGTCGACGAGCGCGACGAACGTGTGAGCTCCCTTGATCGCCGGTCCGCGCACGCCGAGATCATCGATGTCGCGGAGCGCCCGCAAGAATGTCAACCCGTGTGCCTTGGCGTAGCTGTCGACCTTGGCGACGGTCGAGTCGCCGATGCCGCGCTTTGGCACGTTGAGGATGCGCTTGATGTTCACTTCATCGGACGGGTTGACGACGGCTCGCAAATACGCCATCGCATCCTTGATCTCGCGGCGATCATAGAAGCGCGTGCCCCCGATCACCTTGTAGTTGATGCCGACGCGCACGAGGTACTCCTCGAGCGCGCGGCTTTGCGCATTGGTGCGGTAGAAGACCGCGATGTCGCCCCACTGGTAGCCGCCCTCGCTGTGCAGGCGGTCTATTTCGTACGCGACCCACTGGGCCTCGTCGGCTTCTTCGTCGGCGTGATAGCGAACGATCTTCTCGCCATCGCCTTGGTCGGTCCACAGCTCTTTCGGCTTGCGCGACATGTTGTGGGCGATGACCGCGTTCGCGGCGTTGAGAATCGTCTGTGTCGATCGATAGTTCTGCTCCAACAAGACGACCGACGCCTCGGGAAATGCTGTTTCGAATTCGAGGATGTTGCGGATGTTGGCGCCGCGGAACTGGTAGATCGATTGATCGGAGTCGCCCACGACGAACACGCGGCGATGGCCGGTCGTCAACATCACGACCATCTCGTTCTGCACGTGATTGGTGTCTTGATACTCGTCGACGAGGACGTGTTTGAAGCGCTGCCGATAATGGGCCAGCACGTCGTCGTGTCGCTTGAACAGCTCGACGGTGTTCACGAGGATGTCGTCGAAATCCATCGAGCCCGCGCGTAGTAAACGGGCTTGATACTCGCGGTAGACGTCGACCGTGCGTCGCTCGATCGGCAATCGGACACGCGCCTCGAACTCGTCGACGCTGATGCCGTCGTTCTTCAACGCGCTGATTGCCGCGTGAATGGATCGTGGAGGGAACTTCTTGGGGTCGAGCCCGAGGTCGCGGACCACGTAGCCGGTGAGACGCACCGCGTCGGCCTGGTCGTAGATGGTGAAGTTCGACGGGTAGCCGAGACGTGCACCATCGCGCCGCAGTATGCGGACACAGGCCGAGTGAAACGTCGACACCCACATCTTGTGAGCAACCGGGCCGACCAGGTTGGCCACGCGGTGCTTCATCTCGTCGGCGGCCTTGTTGGTGAACGTGATCGCCAAGATCTCGAACGGCGACACGCCTTCGTTGATGAGCCAGGCGATGCGGTGCGTCAGCACGCGGGTCTTGCCCGACCCGGCCCCCGCGATGACGAGCACCGGCCCTTCGGGGTGCGTGACGGCGTCGTGCTGCGCGGGGTTGAGCCCCTCGAGGAAATCCGCGCTCATGGCCATGCTCACCGCCCTACGTCGGCAGCGTACGGCCGAGCAACGACAGCAACCGCAGACCTGGGTCCGCGCCGTCGGGTGGCGCCATCGCGGGGCCGAAGAATCCGCTGGCCGGGAGGCCCGCGGCCATCGGCTGCCAGAAGTCGAGGCAATACTCTGCGATCTCGGGATCGAGCAATACGTCGATCCCTCGGGCGCGGGCGATGTCCCAGGAGTGCACCAGGCTGTCCGTGATGCGGAACCCGATGATGCGCCGGCCGGTGATGTGCCCGATCGGGTGGTGGTAGCGCTCGGCGAGCGCGCCGGGTTGGGCCAGTGCGCGGATCGCCGCCAGCGCAGTGCCGCGCCATGCCGCGAGTGGATTGTTGCCGAGCACGCTGGGATCGAACTCTTCGACCATTGCGACCTTGTCGCCGTTGATCAGCAACGGCAACTGCGCATCGCCGACCACGACGTGCGCCACGACCATACGGATGTCCCAATCGGCGCACGGCGTAGGAACGAGCCATTCCTCATCGTCGACTTCACGCACCTGTTCGCCGAATGACGCCGACGAGCGCACGAAGAAATCGATGAGCTGATCGTCGGTGTAGTCGCTCACTCCCACTCGATGGTCCCGGGCGGTTTCGATGTGATGTCGTACGCGACCCGGTTGACGCCTTGGACTTCGTTGATGATGCGCGACGACATCGTCTCGAGAAGCTCGTACGGCAACCGCGCCCAGTCGGCGGTCATCGCATCTTCGCTCGTCACCGCGCGGATGATGATCGGGTGCGCGTAGGTGCGCTCGTCACCCATGACACCGACCGAACGGATGTCGGGCAACACGGCGAATGCCTGCCAGATCTCACGCTCGAGGCCCGCCGCCTTGATCTCTTCGCGCACGATTGCGTCGGCATGTTGCAGGATCGCCGTCTTTTCGGGTGTGACCTCGCCGATGATGCGCACACCGAGGCCGGGCCCCGGGAAGGGCTGGCGCCACACGACCTCGTCGGGCAGGCCCAACTCGGCGCCGACCTGGCGGACTTCGTCCTTGAACAGGCTGCGCAGCGGCTCGACGAGCTCGAATTGCATGTCGTCGGGCAAGCCGCCCACGTTGTGATGCGACTTGATCTTGGCCGCGTCTTTGGTGCCCGACTCGATGACGTCGGGATAGAGCGTGCCCTGCACCAAGAACTTCGCGTCGGTGATGCCGCGTGCCGCTTCTTCGAAGACACGGATGAAGAGCTCGCCGATGACCTTGCGCTTTTGCTCGGGATCGACGACACCGGCAAGGCGCTCGAAGAATCTGTCACCGGCGCGGACGTGGATCAACTCGATCTTTTGATGGCGGTGGAAGGTCTCGACGACTTGCTCGGCTTCGCCCATGCGCATCAAGCCGGTGTCGACGAAGACACAGGTCAACTGGGGACCGATGGCTCGATGCACGAGTGCGGCCGCCACCGCGGAATCGACCCCACCGGACAGCGCGCAGATCACGCGGTCAGAGCCGACCTGTGCCTGGATCGCGTCGATCGACGATTCGATCACCGACTGCATGGTCCACGACGGAGTCAACCCCGCACCGTCGTAGAGGAAGTGCTCGAGCACGCGCTGCCCATAGGGCGTGTGCACGACCTCGGGGTGGAACTGCACGCCGTAGATGGCGCGCTCGCGGTTCTCCAGCGCGGCGACCGGGGCATCGTCGGTGGTCGCCGTGACCGTGAAGCCATCGGGGGCGCGCACGATGGCATCGCCGTGACTCATCCACACGTTCTGCTCTTCGGGGACGCTCTCGCCGAACAGCAGGCCCCGCTC
Source organism: Acidimicrobiales bacterium (assembly GCA_039934635.1). Lineage (GTDB taxonomy): Bacteria > Actinomycetota > Acidimicrobiia > Acidimicrobiales > WLNW01 > DATLFA01. Next base: position 49,821 of record JBDTLT010000007.1, on the reverse strand, counting down.
GATGACGTGCATCTGCGTACGGCCGTATTCGCCGCGTCCCGTGCGCATCACGTCGCCGCCCAACTGCTGCGCGATCAACTGCGCCCCGTAGCAGATGCCGAAGATGGGTATGCCCAACTCGTAGACGCGCGGGTCGATGTGGGGCGAGCCGTCGACGTGGACCGACTTTGGTCCGCCGCTGAGAATGATCGCGGCCGGCTTGCGCTTTTCGATCTCGTCCGCGGTGACCGTATGCTCGACGATCTCGCTGTAGATGTGCGCCTCGCGGACCCGGCGCGCGATCAGCTGTGCGTACTGGGCCCCAAAGTCGACGACGAGAACCGTGTCAGTCATTTGGCCGGCATCAGTGGCCCATGCCGATGCCCTGAGCTCGTTGCAGTGACTTGCCTTCTGTCTGCAACGCCGGCGCCACCATGACCTCTGCCTTTTGGAAGTCCTTGATATCGATGTAGCCGCACGTTGCCATCGACGTACGCAACGCACCGAAGAGGTTCATGCGCCCGTCGTTCTCGTGAGCGGGGCCCACGAGAATCTCTTGCAAGGTGCCGCGCGGCGTGGTCTTGACGCGGGCACCCCGCGGCAGCGTGGGGTGAAACGTCGCCATGCCCCAGTGGTAGCCGCGCCCGGGCGCTTCGTGCGCCGCCGCCAACGGCGAACCCATCATGACCGCGTCGGCACCGCAGACGATCGCCTTCGCGATGTCGCCGCCCGTGCCCATGCCGCCGTCGGCGATCACGTGGACGTAGACGCCGGTTTCGTCGAGGTGGCGCATGCGGGCCGCTTTGGCATCGGCGATGGCCGTTGCTTGCGGGACGCCGATGCCGAGCACGCCACGCGTCGTGCACGCGTGCCCCGGACCGACACCGACCAAGATGCCCGCCGCACCGGTGCGCATCAGATGCAGCGCCGCCTGGTAGCTGGCGCAGCCGCCGACGATGACGGGGATGTCGAGCTCGCGCACCCAACGCTTGAGGTTGAGCGGATCACGGGTCTTGGATACGTGCTCGGCCGATACGACCGTGCCCTGGATGACGAGCATGTCGATCTCGCCGGCGACGATGGCCGGCATGAACTGTTCGGCGCGCTGCGGCGTAATCGCGGCGGCGGCGATGACGCCGGCGGCTTTGATCTCGCGAATGCGTTGCGTCACGAGCTCGGGCTTCATCGGCTCGCCGTAGACCTGCTGCATGCGGCGGGTCGCTTTTTCGACGGGCGAATTCGCGATGTCTTCGAGGATGGAATCAGCGTCTTCGTAGCGCGTCCAGAGACCTTCGAGGTTGAGCACCCCACAACCGCCGAGGCGGCCGATCTCGATCGCGGTGGCCGGGCTGACGACGCCATCCATGGCGGCGGCGAGCAACGGCAGCTCGAACTTGTAGGCGTCGACTTGCCATGAGATGTCGACGTCCTCCGGGTCGCGCGTACGCCGGCTCGGCACGATCGCAATGTCGTCGAAGCCATACGCGCGTCGGCCGGATTTGCCGAGCCCGATCTCGATCTCCGCCATGTCACCCTCCCGTCAGCCCAGGTTTCATGGGAAGGTAAAACCCTAGCGCCGAATCCCGCGCGTCGGCGGGAGCGCAGCGATGGCGGCAGTCACCCTCACGACCCCTCAACCGAGGAGCGGCGACCTTCTAACCCAACAGCTTGCGCATCTGCTTGGCGGCGCGCGGCGTCATGGTGAACAGCATCGTCTTGCCCGCCTTCTTGGCGCTCTTCATCATCAGCCCGTCATTGACGCCGCTGACCGAGTCGAGACCGGCCACCAGCGTGGCGCGCGTGAGATCGGTCGCTCGGTAACCCAGGTTGGTCAACGTCTTGACGAGTTCACTCTCGGCCACCGGTGCCGGCGCCGCAGCCGCGATGATGCGCAGCGCGTCCTTGGTCAGCTCGCTGCTCTCGATGATCACGTCGGACATCGATCGCTCGCCTTCGGAGGTGGCGAGCCACTCGCGCACCTGGCGCACGAGCTCGGGATGCGTGCGTGCGCTGAATTTTAGCTCTGGCATGGTTTACACCCCGCTTCGCCGAGGGACTGTTCTCATCCCTGGTAGCGGCACGCTACCGGACACATATAGGGTGCGCCTGCGTGGATTTCGACGAGAGTGACCATGCCAATACCGGCCAAATCGAAGACCGTCGCGGCGCAGGCGGTGGCCTTCGCGGCGGCCCGATCGCCGTCGGCGCAGGCGGCCTCGGCGTCGTCGGCCTGGTCATCACGCTGCTCTTGAGCTTCCTCGGCAAGGGCGCCGGTGGCGTGCCGGGCTTCGACCCGAACAGCGTGTCCAACATCGACGCCACGGGTGCAGCTGCGACGCCCGCATCAGAAATCGGGACCTCGTGCAAGGGCGTCACCTCGACGACCGACAACGCCACGTTCATCGCGTGTGCCAACACCAATATCCAGAGCTTCTGGACGCAGACGTTTGCCGCTTCGGGCCAGCAGTACACCGAAACGAAGCTGGTGCTCTTCACGCAAGGGACGCAGAGCGGCTGCGGGCAGGCGAGCGCCGAAACCGGCCCCTTCTATTGCCCGCTCGATCAAAAGGTCTACCTCGATCTCGATTTCTTCAAGGTGCTCGCGAGTTCGCTCGGCGGGCCGAATACCGACTTCGCGCAGGCGTACGTGCTCGCTCACGAGATCGGTCACCATCTCCAGACTCTCCTCGGCACCGAGGCGCAGGTGCGCGACGCGCAGCAACGCAATCCGTCGCAACGCAACGCCCTATCGGTGCGCCTCGAGTTGCAGGCCGACTGCTTCGCCGGCGTCTGGGGCAACTCGGCCTTCAAGACACAAAAGGTCGAAGAGGCCGAGATCACCGACGCGCTCAACGCCGCCGCGTCGGTGGGCGACGATCGCATCCAGAAGTCGACCACCGGCCGCGTCAATCCCGAGACATTCACGCACGGCACAGCCGCGCAACGGCAGAGCTGGTTCCGCAAGGGCTTCGACACCGGCGATCCCGATGCGTGCGACACCTTCTCGGGCGGTATCTGAGCCAGCACTGCAGTGCTCGCTGCGCTCCGAGCGCGGCTACCCCTTGCCTTCGATGACGCCACACGCGAGGCGGTCGCCGGCGTTGCCGGTGTTCTTGGTGGCCGTCGTCGCCGCCCCGTCGTTCGCCGTGTACTGATTCGCGGCGCTGCCCAGGGGAACGTTGCCGAAGTTGTCGGCTCCCGCGTGCACGATCACCGCGCGCCCGACGAGTGCGCCAGGATCGAATCGACCCGTTACGAACTCCATCTCCGCGCTGCCGTCGGTGTTGACGAGCAAGCTGGGCATGTCGCCATCGTGACCCGCGTGCTCTTTCGCGTCGGGATTCCAGTGGCCGTCGGCCGACAAGAACCACTGATTCGACGCCTGCGCGGGGTCGGCCCGGCAGCCGTTCTCGGTGCCGGTGTTGTTGGCGTGAATGTGGAAGCCGTGGAACGCATCGGCCGACCAATTCGCCGGCAGGTGGTCAAGCCTCACTCGCACCTCGGTCGCGTCGTGCTTGCCCTGAAATGTGACCTGGCCGATCTCGGTACCATCTGCGACACGCAACGTTGCTCGAGCCTTCCAACCCGACGCATCCGCTTGGGCGGCGACGCCGACCCCCACTGCAGTCGCGGCTGCGACCACCGCCGTTGCAACACCGATCTTGATCTTCGCCTTCATGGTCGTCCTCCCTCTGGCCGCCACCGCATCGCCGACGCGGTGTTGGTTCTCTTCGTCTGCAGACGATCAATCGGGGCGCAGGGGTGACAGCGCGGCTGAGAAGATTTCTGTTCGGCCCGCGTCACCCGATCGTCGTCGACGATCGTCTGTCAGCATCGATGGCCATTGCCGTGCTCAACCTCATGGCGCGGCTCGACGACGGCCGGCTCAGCGACGACGCGCTCGCCGCCGAACACCAGCGCGTCGTGCTCGAGTTGTTCAACCGGGAGGCGCGGTCGTTGGTGCGGCTGGCACGAGTCTTCGTGGACAATCGCGACGCCGCAGAGGACATCGTGCAAGAGGCCTTCATCCGGCTCTCGCGCAATGCGCACCGCATCGACGACCGCGAGAAGGCGCCGGCTTATTTGCGCTCGATCGTCTTGAACCTCGCGCGCGACATCAACCGGCGCGGCCTGATGTCGCTGCGGCACTACCCTCCGGCGGGCCGGGAGGTCGACATAGAGCCCGGTTCGATCGACGACCGGCTGGTCCGCAACGAGCGCCAGCAACAGGTACTCGAAGCCGTGCGTACCCTCCCCCGCCGCCAGCGCGACTGTGTGGCACTGCGCTACTTCGAGGAACTGTCGATCGAGCAGATCGCCGCCACACTCGGAGTCTCGGCCAATTCGGTCAAAACTCATCTCAAGCGAGCGCTGGCGTCGCTCGAACGCTCGCTGGAGCACGACGCATGACGGCGATCGAGCGCGAGCTGACCGAGACGTTCCGTGCCGCGACCGCCCGCACGGTCGAGAGCGACGATCTCTACGACCGCGTCGCCCGTGCCATCGCCGACCGTGACGAGCGACGGCGGCGCAACCTCCATATCGGTGTCGGTGCCATTGCCGTCCTCGGGACCTCCGGCGCCCTGATCCTGTCCGTACTCGAAGAAGGAACCGTGCACATGCGTTGGTACATACTCGAACTGATCGCGAATCTCGTGCTGTTGGCGACTGCGGTCGGGCTCGGTCCACTCATCAAACGTTTCGGCAAGAGTTACGCCGGCGACGTGTTCCGCACGAATCCACGCACCGGCAAGAGCTTCCTCGCGCTCACCGATGTGGCCTACTACCTCATCTTCTTGTCGTTCATCATGTTCACCATGAGTTTCGAGCGGGGATCCGACTGGACCATCAACGTCGGCGCGGAACAGATCAAGACCGAAGTCAGCCGGCTCGGGGGCATCTTGTTGATCATCGGCCTCTTGCACGCGGCCAACATCGTGTTCCTACCCGTCATCGGCCGCCTGCTGACCATGAACAAACAGCTCGACGACTCGGTCGACGGGCCGCGGGCGCCAGGCACGCGCGGTGACGTCGGCACGGGCCCTGCCCCGGGGGGCGGCGCGTGGATCTTGCGCATCGAACCAGCGCCCGGCTCGCCGCCGATGGTCGGGCCGGACGAGGGCGAAGTGGACTAACCGTCGGTCTGGGTGGCAATGGCCAACAACTGGCGCAGCATGGCGGCGGTTGCGCCCCACACGGTGTCGCCGTCGAGCTCGAAGAACGTGATCGGCCGGTAGACCTCGCCGATCGGCCACAACTCTTCACGGAAGACGTCGTCTTGTAGTAGCTCCGAGGTGGACACGTGCAAGATGGCCTCGACCTCGACGGGCGACGGCACAAGTCGGGTCGGGCGCTCAGGGAGCACCGCCACCAACGGGCTGACCAATGAAACGCTCGACACGGTGACGAAACTGTCGAGCTCACCGATCCACCGGGGTAGCGACTGATCGAGGCCGATCTCTTCGTAGGTTTCACGCAGTGCGGTGTGCCACAACGTTTCGTCGTCATCGTCGCGCCGGCCGCCGGGGAAGCTCACTTCCCACCGGTGCTTGCGCATATTCGGCGAGCGCCGCGTCATGACGACGTGGACTTCGCCCCCATCGTCGTAGAGCGGCACCAGCACCGCCGAGCGGTGGTCGGACTCGGTGCGCCGCCACGGGTCGGCCCGGGTCGTACCCGGCCCGCGGGCGGCGAGGGCTCGTTCGATCTGTGCGAGGTCGACGCGGCGGCTATCCGGGGCCAGATGGGCCCAAGGCGATGGCCCGCCGGGCCGCCAACCGTCCGGACGCGGAATCAACTGCGGCCCGGCTCGCTTCATGAATCAGACCGTAGCGACGCGAGCGGCCCAGTGCGCGGGAGTGGCGGACGGATCCTTGTAGATCGTGACCCGGCACGGGCCGGCATCGACACCGGCAGGGCATTCGATGGCGGGCCACGGCACGCCTTGGCGCTCGATGGCCTGCAGATAGTGCATCACCGCGACGTGCGTGCGGTAGACGGGCATATCGCCCTGCCCGAATGTCAACGGGCACTTCTCGGTGACCACCGCGAGGTCCACCGGCGGGGCATAGCAGCCGTCGATCACCTGGCGGGTACAAGTGCCGCACGGATCTTGCGTGATCACGAAGCGATCGTCGTGCTCCTCGACACTGATCAACGCGAAGTTGCCGAGCATCATGCGCGACCACTGCTTGATGCGGTCTTCGGCACGGCGTGCGAGATCGATGGGCATGAAGTTCAACAGCGTGCGCTCGCCCGCGAGGCGGATGCTCGCCTCGAGGCCCTCGACGCCCCACGTGCGGTACACGTGCGACAGCGCCGCCACGGCCCGCACGCACGCGTTGTCGTGCACGATCCGCATCGACGACTCGAGCCGCGCGAATATCTCGAGCGCGCCCACCTGATCACCGGCGACGAGACGAGCCCGCACGGCATTGCGCCAGCGTCCGGCCGAGATGACATCGTGCATGTGCTCTTCGGTAAGTCCGCGCCGGGCGGCATCGATCGTCGTCGTGATCCGTTCGGCTCGCAAGAGCTGTGTCATCGCGTCGAATCCGTGAGTGGCCACCGTCCATTCGTGGATAGCCGCCGCAAACGCGTCGAACCCGTCGACGAAGTTGCGATAGCTGCGTTCGAGTCGATCGAACACCGCCAGCGTCCGATCGACATCGCCCTCGGCAACCGCGGCCGCAAATTGCTCGGCGGGCGTCGTCGCCAGCGCATCGAGCTCGGCGCGCGTGAACGACGGTGCGCTCATCCGATCACCACGGTCGGCGGCCCCGCCAAGATGAACTGGATGCTCGGCGGGTCGAGCATGTAGGCGACGTCGGGTTCCACGACCGTCGTGTGCTCCGGCGCGTCGAGCGACGTGATCCAATCGTCCATCGACGTGAACCACTGCTCGGTCACGCCGTCGAACTCGGCTCCGGGCAGATCCAGGCCGTGGTTCTGGTCGTAGGCGAGCAGCGGGGCGTTGAGCGACTCGATGTTCTGGAACAGCCCGCCGTGGTTGCGCAACCAATGCTCGTGGAACTCGGGCAGTTCGAGCGCTTTGTTGCGGCGCAGGATGCACAACAACTTGAGCCCGGCGCGCTCGCGGCCGCCGGGCTTGTCGACGATCACCGATGCGTCGTGCGTGATGACCGATGCCGTCTCGAGCGCGCGAAAGCGCGGTTGATCGATGGCGGTGATCTCTTCGCGCGCCGGATGGGCGGCGAACTCCCGAAACGCTTCGAGCGAGTCGAACCATTGCACGGCGACGCCGTCCCACTGCACGCCGGCGACTTCACCGGGATGGCGCTCGCGGGCGTAGTCGCGCTCGAGGCGGTGATTGAGTTCGTAGCGCCGCAGATACGGGGCGAGCGCCGCCGACTCGGCGAAGCGCGGCGCGTGCACGTCACGCCAGTACGTCTGGAACTCCTCGGGCGTCATGCCCGGCAGACGACGAATGAACGCCAAGACCTTGATCATCGTTCCCCCCGATATGTCGTTGTGCACCGCTGCGAGTATCCCGCTCGGGCGAGTATCCCGCTCCCACGGCCGCTCGGGCGAGTATCCCGCTCCCACGGCCGCTCGGGCCGGGCGAGATTAGCGAGAAAAATGGGCGAGCCGGCCTCCGGGGGGAGAGGCCGGCTCGCAAACTCAGCGGGGGGAACGCTGATGTAACGACTTCAACCGCAAGGACCGGCGGACTATTCCGCCCGCCGGGTGACGGTTGCTACATCATGCCACCCATGCCGCCCATACCACCCATGCCGCCCATGTCGGGCATGCCACCGGGCATCGCGCCGGCGGGCTCTTTCTTTTCGACCACGAGTACTTCGGTGGTGAGAAGCAGAGCCGCGATGGACGCGGCGTTTTGCAACGCGGCACGAGTGACCTTGGCCGGATCGATGACGCCGGCCTTGACGAGATCGACGAGTTCGCCGGTCGCCGCATTGAGGCCGGTGTTACCCGATGCCGCCTCGATGCGCTGCACCATGACGGCCCCTTCGAGACCCGCGTTGTCTGCGATCAGACGAGCAGGCGCTTCGAGCGCCGTGAACACGGAGCGTGCACCGGTCGCTTCGTCGCCCGACAGGCTGTCGACGACGGCCTTGACCGCCGGTCGCGCCCGCAACAGCGCAGTGCCACCGCCGGGAACAATGCCTTCTTCGATTGCCGCACGGGTCGCCGACACCGCGTCTTCGATGCGGTGCTTCTTTTCCTTGAGCTCGACCTCGGTAGCGGCGCCGACCTTGATGAGGGCAACGCCACCGGCGAGCTTGGCCAGACGCTCTTGGAGCTTCTCGCGATCCCAGTCGCTATCGGTGTTGTCGATCTCGGTCTTGATCTGCTTGATGCGACCTTCGACCTCGCCCCGTTCGCCCGCGCCATCAACGATGGTGGTGTTGTCCTTGGTGACAATGATCTTGGCGGCCTTGCCAAGAAGGTCGAGCGTGGCCCCGTCGAGCTTGAGCCCGACCTCTTCGGCGATGACCTGACCACCGGTGAGGATGGCCATGTCTTGCAGCATCGCCTTGCGACGATCACCGAAGCCCGGCGCCTTGATGGCGACCGAGGTGAAGGTGCCGCGAATCTTGTTGACGACGAGGGTCGCCAGCGCTTCGCCTTCGACGTCTTCGGCGATGATCACGAGCGGCTTGCCCGTCTGGATCACCTTTTCGAGCAAGGGCAAGATGTCCTGCACCGAGCTGATCTTGCCCTGCGTCAACAAGATGTAGGGCTCGCTGAGCACCGTTTCCTGACGCTCGGGGTCGGTGACGAAGTAGGGCGAGATGTAGCCCTTGTCGAACTGCATGCCCTCGACGAACTCGAGATCCATACCGAAGGTGTTGGACTCTTCGACGGTGATGACGCCGTCTTTGCCCACCTTGTCGAACGCGTCTGCGATGACCCGGCCGATGCTCATGTCGGCCGCCGAAATGGCCGCGACATTGGCGATCTCTTCTTTGCCGTCGACGTCCTTCGACTGTGCCTTGAGCGACTCGACGACCGCAGCGACAGCCTTTTCGATGCCTCGCTTGAGGCTCATCGGGCTGGCGCCGGCGGCGACGTTGCGCAGACCCTCGCGAACGAGCGCCTGAGCGAGCACCGTGGCGGTCGTCGTGCCGTCACCCGCGATGTCGTTGGTCTTGGTGGCAACCTCTTTGACGAGCTGCGCACCCATGTTCTCGAAAGGATCTTCGAGCTCGACCTCTTTGGCGATCGACACACCGTCGTTGGTGATCGTCGGCGCGCCGAACTTCTTGTCGAGGACGACGTTGCGACCCTTGGGGCCGAGTGTCACCTTGACCGCGTCGGCCAACTTGTTGACCCCGGCTTCGAGGCGACGACGCGCGTCTTCATCGAACTTCAGGAGTTTCGACATCAGCGGCTCACTTCGCGATTGCGAGGACGTCGCGCGACGACAAGATCAAGAGGTCTTCGCCGTCGATGGTGATCTCGGTGCCGCCGTACTTGGAGTAGACGACCTTTTCGCCGACACTGATGCCGAGCGGAATCACCTCACCGGACGTATCGGACCGGCGACCCGGGCCTACGGCCAGAACTTCGCCCTGTTGGGGCTTTTCCTTGGCTGTGTCGGGGATGACCAAACCGCTGGCGGTGGTCTCCTCTGACTTACTCGGCCGCACCACAATGCGGTCTTCGAGGGGTTGCAGCTTCATGCACTCGCCTCCATAGGGCCGGCCCTCTGCGGGCCGGTTAGCAGTCTCGATTGGCGAGTGCCAAGACTATGGGGAGTCGTTAGCAATCGCAACTCCCGAGTGCTAATGCTCGTGATGCCGAGAAACCGTCCCCTCCGTCAGGGCCAGAGGGGGCCGGGGATGGTGAACGGCAGCGGTTCGCCCCACTGGTTGTGAAAGCTCACCTCGTGGACGGGACGGCGCGCCGCCACCCCCCACTTCCCCGTCGGGTAGCCGAAGGTGACACAGCAGTTCATGATCCAGCCGCCGTCAGCGGGGACGCCGAGCGCGGCGAGCACGGGATCCTTGGCGAACATCAACACGCTCGTGAGCGCCGAGCCCACCCCCTCTGCCCGGGCCGCCAGCTGCGCGTTCCAGACCGCCGGGAAGATCGAACTGCCCGAACCGTCGCCTTGGCTGAACGCGAACAGCATCAGCGGGTACTCCTCGAAGTGGTCGGCAAGGTGCTGCGCCGAGTGGCGCACCCGCACGAACTGCTTCGAGTCGGGGCTGTCGGGGTCAGCCGCCGCCGCCGCGATGAGCGGCGCGTAATACGTCTTCCAGAGGTTGCCGAGGCATTCGCGATAGACCGGCCCGATCTTCGCCTTGACCTCGGGCGAGTCGACGAGCATGAAGCGCCAGTTCTGCTGGTTGCCTCCCGATGGGGCGCGGATCGCCGCATCGAGGATCTTCTTTTGCACCTCGACGGGAATCGGATCGGTCTTGACCCGGCGCATGGCGCGGGTCGTATACAGCGCTTCGGAGACGTCCATGGCCCGGCACGTTACTTCCCGCTCTGCGAGAGTGAGTGCGTGACGTATCCGACGTACGTTCCCTACTTCCCCGGTGCCTGGCGCAACAACCGTGGCCTGGCGATTGCGGCCCTCGTGCTGCACGTCATCGCCGCGTTGGGCGCGATCCCGCAAGTGCTCGCGCTGTTGTGGCTGCGCGGCCGCGTCGACGACTTCCACGATGCGGCGATCACCGCGCAACAGTTGACCGACTCCACGCAGCGCTACTTCTTGATCGTGAGCCTCCCGAGCGTGATCGCCGTGGCGAACATGATCGTGTGGATCGTGTTGTTGTGGCGCATCGCCCGCAACCACGAGACGATTGGACGCCCTCAGACGAAGTTCGGTCCGGTGTGGGCGATCGTGGGCGTCATCGTTCCCTTTCTCAACTACATCGTTCCCTGGTTGTTCATGAACGAGAAGTGGAAGGGCAGCGATCAGGAGAACCCACCGACGAGCCCCGAATGGAAGACCGGGCGCGCGTCGAGCATGGTCAACGTGTGGTGGGGACTCTCGCTCGGAGCGGTGGCCATCGCGCTCTTCGGCGGTGGCGACGTCGCGGCAGCGATGTTCTCGGCGATCGGCAAACTGTCGCGCAACAACGACCTCGTCGGCGTCGCCGAGGATCTGGTCGACGGCGATCTGCGATGGTTCGTGGCGAGCACGTTGCTGTCGGGTGTCGCCGCCGTCTTCGGTGGTGTCACGTTGCGCGCGTTGGTGGCGCGCCAAGAGAGCTACGCGGATCGGTTCAACCTGCGCTCGGCGACGGGCGCACCGTCGTTTGTCATGTCCGGAGCCGCCACCCTGCCCGCGCCAGGCTGGTTTCCCGATCCGGCAGGTCGCTTCGACCACCGGTGGTGGGACGGCGCCCGCTGGACCGAGACCGTGTCGCGCAACGGGTCGACGACGAGCGACCCGCTCTGAACTTCCCGCTCTGTCCTTCTCGCTGTGAATGCCCGCGACGGTGTCGTTCAGGCCGCGGGCGTATTGGTGGTGCTGGGGTTGTTGTGTTTGACGAGTACGGAGACGGCGTCCCAATTATTCGAACATATGTCGCCCTCGAGAGCATTTTTCTCGACTCGTGGTTCGTGCCGATTAGTGCGCGTTACTGCTAGCAAAAGCGTCCCTGCGGGGACGTTTTTGCCGCCAACTGCGCGCGGACTTTCGTCAACACTGGTCGACTCCGTCAACACTGGGCGCGGCCGCAAAATGAAGGCCGACACCCACGCCCGATGCGATTGAAAGCGTCCCCTCGGGCACGTCCCCGCCGGGACGTTTTCGGCGGTCGCCGGCGACCGCCATTCGGGCGCTAGAGCACCGACAGTCGCAAGTTGGGGTCGGCACCGGTGTCGATGGGCGACGCACCATTTCGCTGCCAGCAGTAGTAACCGGCAGCCGCGATCATGGCGGCGTTGTCGGTGCACATCGCGCGACTCGGGATGAAGGCGTGCAACGAGTCCTCTTCGCACACGTCGAGCACCCGCATACGCAGTTGCGAATTCGCCGCGACACCGCCGGCGAGGCAGATGCCGCGAGCACCGATCTGGCTTGCGGCGCGGCGCGCCTTGGTCACGAGCACATCGACCACCGCTTGCTGGAACGAGGCCGCCACATCTGCGGCACCCACGTCGGGATGTTTGCGCACATAGTTGACGACCGCCGTCTTGAGCCCGGAAAACGAGAAGTCGAGGCCGTCGTTGAGCATCGGTCGAGGGAATGCAATGGACCGCGGGTCGCCATCGAGCGCGAGCCGATCGATCAACGGGCCGCCCGGGTACCCGAGGTCGAGAAACCGCGCGACCTTGTCGAACGCTTCGCCGGCGGCGTCGTCGACCGTCTGCCCGAGCAACCGATACTGACCATGGCCTTCCATCGAGACCAACATGGTGTGCCCACCGGACACCAACACCACCACGAGCGGTAGTTCGATCGTCGGCTCTTCGAGGAACGCAGCGTAGAGGTGCGCCTCGAGGTGATTCACCGCGACGAAGGGCACGTCCCACACCAGCGACAGCGACTTCGCCGCGCTGACACCCACCAGGAGCGAGCCGATCAGACCCGGACCGACCGTCGCCGCAACCGCATCGATATCGGTGCCGTTCACACCGGCTTCGACGAGCGCCTGCGCGACAACCGGCATCAGTGTCTCGACATGCGCTCGGCTGGCGACTTCGGGAACGACCCCGCCATATCGAGCATGAAGATCGACCTGGCTCGAGACCACCGACGACACGACCTGCGTGCCATCGATCACCACTGCCGCCGCGGTCTCGTCACACGAGGTCTCGATACCGAGAATGCGCATTCTCACTCTTCTCCTGCGGCCTGGTCGATGCCGTCGATGTCTTCGTCGATCGAGCGCAAGCGAGCGACGAATGCGGGTTGATCTATGTCGTGGGACCACATGATCAACGCGTCTTCGTTGATCTCCGAGTAGTAGTTCTTGCGCACGCCGGCAGGCGCGAAGCCGAACCGGCGATACAGCGCGATGGCCCGCTCGTTGCTGACCCGGACCTCGAGCGTCAATGCCGACGTCTTACGTGTGCGGGCATCGTGGCACAGCGCCAACATGAGCCGCGTTGCGATGCGGCGGCCCTGCCACCGCGGATCGACAGCAATTGTCGTCACGTGTCCCTCGTTCATCACGTACATGATGCCTGCGTGCCCGACGACCGAGCCACCGTCCTCGGCGACGATGTAGTGACGCGTGTCGAGCATCGCGATCTCTTGACGCCACAAGGCCAACGACCACGGCCGTGGGTACACCTTGGTGTCGATCGAATGGACATCGCGAAGGTGCCAGTGCCGCATCGGCGCGATGGTTACCGTGGCGGCCATCATCCACTGGTCCGACCGTCGCGGGTGGTCCAACCGATGTCCACATCGGGCAATCGCAGATACAACGGCCGGATCTCGTTTGGCTGCACGAATTGCTCCCGCAACGCTTGCGCGTGCGCCAATTGGACGAGCGACGACGCGGTCGGGAACGCAAACCCGTGATCGGCCAACTCGACCTTGCCCAGGCCCCGAAAGCAGTCGCGATAGCGCAGCGCGCCGTCCCCCACGAGCAGCAGATCGTCTCCGGCCGCCATCAATTCGATAGCGAGTTCCTCGGGGGTACCGACGTGGAAGTCCCGTACCCGCTGCACACCTCCCGGCACCGTGCGATAGCAGGCGCTGAAGACCTCGCCCCTGCGGGCATCCATCACGGTGACGATCAACTTGTTGGTGAAGCGCATGGGGAACGCGAGAAGGTCGAGGCTGGGCACACCGATCATGGGTAGCGATCGCGCGTACGCGATGGCCAATGCCGAGGCGATGCCGACCCGCAACCCGGTGTAGAGCCCGGGGCCGATGTCGACTGCAACGAGACTGATCTCGTCGAGCTCGATGCGAGCTTGGCGCCGCACGATGTCGATCTGAGGTGTCAGCACCTCGGCATGGCGCTTGCCTCTGCTCGAATGGATCGACGCCAATACGCCTTCGTGGCCGCCTATGGCGCAGCCGACCTGCGCGCTCGCACTCTCGATTCCGAGGATCAGCATCAGGCTGGAGTTCCTTTGTCAGGCGATAATCCGCCTTCGGGGAATCCTTCGAGCGTGCGCGTCAACTGGATCTCGCGCGCAAGCCATCGATTGCCGACCGGGCGAACGCTGATCACGCGCTCGTCGTCTTCGTCACCGTATTCGAGGCGAACTTCGAGGTATTCGGCGGGCAACGCAGGAATGATGGCATCGCCCCATTCGATCAAGGTGACCGAAGGGCCGTCGAGCAACTCGGGTAGCGCGAGGTCGAGCACCTCATCGATCTGTTCGAGCCGATACACGTCGAGATGATGCATCGTGAGTCGATGACCCTCATACTCGCGGGCGAGCGTGAACGTGGGGCTCGTGATCGGATCGACGACGCCGAGGGCCTGCCCGAAACCCTGCGCAAAGGTCGTCTTTCCGGCACCGAGCTCACCGACCAGCAACACGAGGTCACCCGGCTCGACGAGCGCGGCGATCTTGAACGCTACCGCTCGAGTCTCGCGGGCTGACGAAGTGGTGAGCTGGATCACGTCGGTGCGATGCTAGCGGCTCGAGATAGCGGGTCCGCGAGGCCCGTCCGAGAAGCAGCGGCCCCGAGCGGGCCTTCAGGGGGTTCGAGATGGGAAAGCTCGACGGTCGTGTCGCGGTCGTGACCGGTGGAGGACGCGGTATCGGGCGGGCGATCGCGTTGGCCTACGCCAATGAGGGAGCGAAGATCGTCGTTTCGTCGCGGACCCGCGCCGATCTCGACGCAGTCGTGGACGCGGCCCGCACCGCGGGAACCGACGGTCGCGCGGTTGTGGCCGACGCCACTGATCGTCAGAGCGCGCGGCTGGGCGTGCAGACCGCGGTCGCTGAATTCGGCCGCATCGACATCCTTGTCAACAACGCCGGCGGTTCCATCGCCGGCAACCACGATCCCTACAGCGGTGACGACGCCGCCTTCGAGAAGACGTTGGCGTTCAATCTCACATCGGCGTTCTGGACTTCGACCGAAGCACTACCGCACATGCGCGTGGCCGGATATGGGCGCATCATCAACATCGGTTCTGGCTCGGCGCGCCACGCATCGAGCACGGTTGCGTACACCACCGCCAAACATGCGCTCGTGGGACTCACGCGCTCGCTTGCTGCAGCATCGGCACGCGACGGCATCACCGTCAATCTCTTGAGCCCCGGCTGGACCAACACCACGCTGATCGATTGGGATCGCATCGCGAAGGGTCGGGGTGTGTCGGTCGACGAGGCCCAAGAAGTCGCGAAGTCCGACAGTTTGCAACACCGCATCCTCGAGCCCGAAGAGCTCGCACCGATGGCAGTGTTGCTCGCGTCGCCCGATGGTGCGGGCATCACCGGCCAGATGATCAATGTCGACGGTGGCTACCGCGTCTGAACCGAACGCACCGCCTGCTCAACGGCGACAATGGCGAGGATACGTACGACGTCGACGGTGGCATCGATGCCTTGCGTCGCCGCGACCACCAGCGCGTCGCCATCGCCTCGGGTGTGCGCCGGGAACAGCGCGCGCGCAAGACCGTCGTGGCCGCTCTGCGCAACCAACTGACAGCCCACCTTGTCGATGCGGGCATTGGTGACGATCACGCCGATCGTGGTGTTCTCCGTGGGCGCCAAGGGTTCGGCCGGTTCGGGCCACACGAAGGTGCTATCCGCAATCGCCGCCGCGGCAGCGCCGTCATCGATGTCGCCGGCTGGGTTGACGGCAACGATCACCGCGACGACGAGGTCGTCGCGGCGCACCGACGCGACACCGAGCCCGCTCGGGATCGCCTGTTCACGACCGCGCCACTTGCCCGCGGTGGCTCCGGTGCCCGCTCCGATGCGACCGATCTCACAGTTGTCGTCGCGCGCCGAGATCGCGGCGAGCCGCCCTTCACGCGCCGACGGACGGACCAGCGGATCACCGGTCGCGAGGTCATAGATCGCCATCGCGACCACAATGGGGACCTTTGCCGCGGGAGTCGGGAAACCTCGATCATGCTCGGCGCAGA
Organism: Acidimicrobiales bacterium; assembly: GCA_039934635.1. Classification (GTDB taxonomy): domain Bacteria; phylum Actinomycetota; class Acidimicrobiia; order Acidimicrobiales; family WLNW01; genus DATLFA01. The sequence continues at coordinate 33,826 of JBDTLT010000007.1, read as the reverse complement.
AGTCGACGACGCCGTCGGCGCTCGCGAGGCCGAAGGCCGATCCGCCCGTCAACACCACCGCATCGAGTTGCTGTACGAACCGTGTCGGATCGAGGAGGGCGAACTCGCGCGTCGCCGGTGCCCCACCGCGCACTTCGCCGGAACCGATCGTGCCCTCGGGCAGCAGCACCACGGTGCAACCGGTCTCGTGCAATTCGTCGGTCCAGTGGCCTACTTGCACCCCTTCGATGCCGAGTTTCATACCGAGCGTCCCCCAGCTTGATGGCGAGGCACCCGCACCCCGATATCGCACAGCACTTCGTAGCTGATCGTGCCCAACCGATCCGCGATCTCGTCCGCGGTGATCACGTCGCCACCCTGCGCGCCGATCAATACGACCTCGTCGTCGACCGCGACCGGCGTCGAACCACAGTCGACCATCAGTTGGTCCATCGTGACGACGCCGATGATGCGGCGGCGAATCCCACCGATGAGCACGCTGCCGCCCTCGAGACCGAGATCGCGGCGCACACCGTCGGCATAGCCGATAGGAACCGTGGCGACGGCGGTTGCCCGATCTGCCCGCCAGCGGTGACCGTAGGACACGGCTTCGCCGGTTGCGACGACCTGCACATGCGAGACGCGCGACACGAGCCGCAACGCGGGGCGCAGCGCGCGCGCGAGGTCGTGGTGCTGTGATGCGGGCGGACACCCGTACATGGAGATGCCGAGGCGCACCATGTCGTAGCGGCCCCGAGGATGCAGCAGCGCAACCGCGCTGTTACCCGCGTGCAGCAGCGCGGGACGGTATCCATTGGCGTCGAGCGCGGCGATCGCGGCATCGAAGCGATCGAACTGCGTCGCGGTGAATGCATTGTCGAGGTCGTCGGCAACGGCGCAATGCGTCCACAACGCTTCCAACTCGAGCCCGGGCGCGTCGCTGATAGCCTGCGCCCGCGCCACGATCTCGTCGGGCGACGCGCCGACGCGGTGCATACCGGTGTCGACCTTCAGATGCACCGGCCACGGGCGCGCACTCGTCGCGGCCGTTGCGGCAGCCGCGATACCATCGGCGCTGTAGAGCGTCATGCGCAGGTCGAGGTCGCGCGCACGGCACATCGCCTCGGGACGGCACTCGCTCAACATCAGGATCGGTGCATCGATACCCGCTTCGCGGAGGTGCTCGGCTTCTTCTACCAGTGCCACTGCCAACCACGACGCGCCGCCGCGCAACGCGGCACGAGCAACGACTGCCGCGCCGTGCCCGTAGCCATCGGCTTTGACCACGGCACACACCGTGCTCGGCGCGACGACCTCGGCAACGTGGGCCACATTGTGCGCGATGGCATCGACATCGACCTCGACGCGTGTAGGGCGCATCACGTGGTGGCGCCCTCGCCGAGAAGTCGCGACAGGACAGCCGGCAGCGCGTGCGCGACATCGCTGGCGACCATGCCGAACGGCGGGCAACTCATCGCGGCAGCGCCGTGCAAGTAGGCACCGACAGCGGCCGCTTCGAGCGCGGCGACTCCCTGCGCCAGCAGCGCGCCGATGATGCCCGACAGCACATCGCCGGTGCCGGCCGTGGCCAGACGAGCGTCGCCACCGAGTACCACCAACGCCGCGCCATGCGCGTCGGCAACAACGGTGGTGGGCCCCTTCAACAAGACGACCGCACCACACTGGCGGGCCAGCGCACGGGCGGCGTCGATGCGGTCGGCGCCGGGTGTGAACCCCATCAGCGCGCGGTACTCGCCGTCGTGCGGTGTGAGTACGGTCGACCGCGTGCGGGCCCCGACGACGTCACCTACGCGCTGCCCGAGCGCGACCAGCGCGTCGCCGTCGATGACGAGCGCGACATCGAGCGTCGCGACACGGCGGCAAACGGATTCGGTCAGTGCCGGCGACCGACCTAGGCCGGGCCCGATGATCATCGATTGCACGCGGCCGACTTCGGCGGGATCGATGGCGAGATCGAGGCCCACCGGCACCTGCACCGCTTCGATCGGTGTGAGCCCCGCGGCATGGGCCTCGCCCGGCACCGAGATGCGCACATAGCCCGCACCCGCGCGCGCCGCACCCATCGCCGCGAGTTGCGGCGCACCGGTCATGCCCGGCGAGCCACCGATCACCCACGTTGCTCGCCGCCATTTGTGCGTTGTCGGATCGCGTGGTGGCAACGCGACCGCCACATCGCTCGCCACCACGAGATGCGCTTTGGCGCGAGAGGCGTCGAGGCCGATATCGGCGATCACGATCTCGCCGCAGAGTGCACGGGCGGGTTGGAACAACAGACCTGGCTTCAACGCGGCGAACGTGACAGTGAGATCGGCCGGCATCGGCGTCCCTCGCACTTCGCCGGTGGCACCGTCGACACCGCTCGGGATGTCGACCGCAAGTACGAGTGGCGCGCCCGCACGCGCCGGCGCGTCGTACGGACGCTTGAGACCGGTGCCGTAGGCGGCATCGATCACGAGATCGACCTCGGGTAGCTGTGCCGGAGCGGCCGTCGCCGGGATCTCGATCACTCGGGCACCCCGTGACCGCAAGCGTCGCGCCGCGACTCTTCCGTCGTTGCCGTTGTTGCCGGCGCCTTCGACAACCGCCACCGACCGGCCATAGATACCGCCGAGAAGGGCAATCGCCTGAGCGGCGACGGCTGCACCGGCGCGCTCGATCAACACGGCGACAGGCTCGCTAGCCGCGGCGTCGATCGCCGCCATCTCGTCGGGCGTGACGATCGGGATCACAGCGCGACGACGATAGCTTGCGCGATGGTCTCGCTGTGACTGAGCGTGACCAGCCACCGCTGCACTCCACGGCTCGCGGCGAGGGCGGCGGCGGTGCCGTGCAGCACGATCTGCGGCGCCCCGCTCTCGGCGCGTTGCACTTCGATGTCGCGGAGCGCGATCTCGCCCAGACCGACGCCGAGCGCTTTCATCACGGCCTCTTTGGCAGCGAATCGCACGGCGTAGCGTTCGGTTGGATCCGCTCGCGCGTCGGCGTAGCGGCGTTCGGCTTCGGTGAAGAGGCGTTCGCGCAAGCGCGGCGTGCGTTCGAGCGACCGGCGAAATCGATCGATGTCGACGAGATCGTTGCCAATGCCGATCACGCGGTCAGCTCTTGGACGAGCGCCACGACTCCGCGAGCTCGGCGACCGGCGACACCAACAAGTCGATGGCGTTCATCGTGCCCAGAAGATCGTCACGGAAGTTCGGTTCGGTCTCGGTCACGTAGTCGCGTATGGCGGAGTAGCGGTTGCGATAGCCGGTGAGCACACCGCGGATCACCGCAGCCGGCAGGATCTCGTGGAACTTGACTTGCAGCAACAAGATGCCCGTCGTGTGGTTGTCCTTGACCTCGGGCACGATGATGACCGACCGGCCGTCGAAGCCTCGGTTGACAAGCACGAGGCGCTCGACCGCGACACGATGCTTGGTGCCGACCAGACGAGGGTCGCGCTCGATGCGCGAACGGATGCCCAACGAGATGCCGCCGCGGTCGACGATGAACGCACTGGCTTCGGTGCCTTCGTCATCCACATTGTCGACGGCGTAACGGGTGTAGCCGAGCACGGCTTCGACCGCCGGGTCGAGCGCGCCGAGCGTGCGCAGCGTGCGGTAGGTGAGTCGTTCGCGCGGCGTGCCGGCGGCGAGTACGGCTTTGACCAACAGCGACTGCAGCAGCGTCTCGTCGGCGCGGGAGATGCCGACGGTGACGGTTTTGGCCTGATGTTTGATGGCATCGATCGGGCGAGTGAGCTCGTCGATGGCGTAGGCCAGAGCTTGTGCGAGATCTTCGAGGACGACGCTCGGTGTGCCGATCTTGCCCAACTCGAGCTGATAGGAGTCGAGCGGGATCAACCCCAGGGCATAGCGCAGGACCGCGGTGAGCCGAACGGCGGTGCTCGCATCGAGATGGCCGTTGTACGCGCTGGCCCGCAAGCCATCGAGGAATTGCCCGGCGGCCCGCTGGAAGAGCGGCTGCAGGTCGGACAAGAGGACTTCGGTCGACTCGATGTTGCCCTCGGCGGATGCACGCTCGATCGCAGCACGCATCTCACGCAGCGGACGCGCTTGCGCATCGATGGCGCGCGCCGCTTCGTAGCCGAAGAGGTGGCCGGCGACCGTCGACAACACGAAGGCCAAGCGAGGGTGGACGAGCGGAACCGTGATGAGATCGAGCGCGGCCGAGAACCTCGTCTCGCCCTCGCTGGCGATGACGACCGGAGCCGCCTTGTGCGCGCGGTAGATCGCGACCTCTTTGGCGACATCGTCGGCGGTCGAACCGACCAACCCGGCGGCGCACACGAGGATCATCGGCTCGGACGACAAGTCGATGTGCTTTTTGTCCTCGGTCGCATCGTGGGCGATCGACTTGTAGCAGAGCTCGGAGAGCTTGATGCGAATTTCTTTTGCGGCGATGTAATTGGCGCCGTTGCCGACGACTGCCCAGTAGCGGCGGCTGGGCGCGAACCGCTGCGCGGCTTCGCCGATGGCACTACGAGAGGCGAGCGTCTGCTCCATGGCTTTGGGCAATTCGCGCAACGACCGCAGCAGCGCCTGGCGTTCGTCGCTGACGACGCCCATAGCGTCGGCGATGGCTACGGCCAACAGGAAGCCTGCCGCGACCTGTGAGTAGAACGCTTTGGTGGACGCGACGCTCATCTCGACGTCGCGACCGTCGGAGGTATAGAGCACGCCATCGGACTTGTCGCACAGATCACTGTTACGCCGGTTGACGATCGCAATCACGATGGCGCCGCGCGACCGTACGAGATCGACGGTGCGGTTGGTGTCGGTCGTGGTGCCCGACTGACTGATGGCCACGACGAGCGTGTCGACCATGTCGGGGCGCAATGCGAACCCGGAGAGTTCGGTAGCTGGCATCGAGGTGACCCGCACCGGCGAGTCGACGCCCAACTCGGACTCGATGGCAAGTGCGACCGCGTTGCCGGCAACGGCCGCCGTGCCCTGGCCGGTGACGATGATGCGCGTGATCTTGTGCGCGGCGAGGCGGATCTTGAGCTCGTAGGAGATCGTCTCCGGACCGAGCACGACCTCCATGACTCCATCGCGCTCGAGCAACTTGCCCCGCAGCGTCTTGCGGAACGACGACGGCGCCTCGGTGATCTCTTTGAGCAAGAAGTGGGGAAAGTCACCACGGTCGATGTCACGGGTGGTGATCGGTGCGGTCACCAGCTCGTCGGCGGTGACCGGCAGGAGCGTGCCGTCGTAGGACTGCCGCGTGATCCCCTCGATCGACCCGGCGTGCGCCGTGTCGAGCTCGATGATCTGGCCCCGGCTCGTCTGCGGGTTCTCGGGATTGCCCGGCGTCTCGCCGTCCATGCGTAGGTAGATCGCAGTGTCCTCGACCACGCCGTACGGCTCGGAGGCGACGATGAACGCATCGTCGGCCAACCCGATGTAGAGCGCCTGGCCGCTGCCGCGCAGTGCGAGCTGGATGCGGTCGGGGGCTTCGGCGGTGCACGCGGCGATCGCGACCGAACCCTCGAATGCCGCCACCGTGTTGCGGAACGCGTCGATAGGACATTCGCCGGCGGCCAAGTGACGCGCCATCAACGACGGGATCACCTTGGCGTCGGTGGTGATCTCGGTCTGGATGCGCAACGCCTCGGTCGCAATGAGGTCGGCGTAGTTGTCGACATCGCCGTTGAGCGCGGCCACGACATAGGGCTCGTCGCCACCGTCGACCTGTTCGCCGTTCAACGGATGTGCATTTGCCTCGGAGACGATGCCGACACTCGCCCACCGTGTGTGGCCGAGCACCATCGCTTTGGCCGTGCCGGCGGCGAGCGCAGCCCGCAACAGGCTGTCGCCGGTGACCATGGCGCGCAGCACGGCCGTGTTGTCACCGAGTTCACCGATCTCGGCGGCCGCCTTGTAGACGAACGAGATGAACGTCGAACCGTCGGCGCGCCGGCCCACCCGCACCGAGCCATTGCGAAACAGTGCGTCGGCACCGCGTTTCGCGATCTCGGCGGCAACGGACGGATCATCGATGCGCAGGTCGTGATCGGTGATCAACAGATGCAGGCCGGCGGAGTCACGCCCCCGAACTTCGAGGCGGTCGATCGCGGCCAGTGTCTGCTGGATCGACAGGTAAGCGCCCAGTGCGGCCATGCCCGCACCGCGCCCCGCGAGCGCATCGACCGCGGGCGCGGTGCGCAACCGATCGCGCTCGATCGCCCATGTTGCATCCTTGACGCGCACCAACGCGGCGTTGACCGATTCGAGTTCGGTCGACGACAAGGTCGAGCTGGTTTCGAGATGCGATTCGATCTCGTTGATCGCATCGGTGACGTCGGCCATCGCCGTGAAGAGCGCCGTCGGCAGTTCGCTCGACCCGAGCAGGCACACGACCCCCGGCACGCCGAGCAACAATTGATTGGCGCCGAGCAGGTCGTCACCGGCGAGGCGCAGGGTCGCCAGCAGTTGACGGTCGTCAGCCACGGCCCGCAGGCGCTGCGCCCACGGCGTCACCTTCGCGGTGACTTCAGCGGGTTCGGGTGGCGGGCGGTCAGAAACGCGCCGGACGATGGCAATGATGCCGCACACTCAGCGACTCCTTTGCGGGACCATCACAGCAGTGTAAGGAGCCCGCGCCGCGCTCGGTATGGCACTCGACGTCATTCAGCGGCGAGGGCCACGACCACTTCGGCCAACTCCAGGGCGATCGCCGCGGCCTCGTGCTGCGTCGGGGCCTCGACCATCACCCGCACCAGCGGCTCTGTACCCGAAGGCCGGATGAGCACCCGGCCCCGGCCGGCCAGCGTGGCTTCGACGCGGGCTACTGCGGGGGCGAGGCGCGCTTCGAGGTCGGCCACCGGCGCCGGCACCCGAACGTTGCGTAGAACTTGCGGCAATCTTGTCATCGACTCGGCCGCGAGGTCCGCCAATGGGCGTCCGGACCGGCAGACGACGTCGAGCAACTGGACCGCGGTCAGCAACCCGTCGCCGGTGGTCGCGAGATCGGAGAAGATGATGTGGCCCGACTGCTCGCCCCCGAAGGTCGCCCCTTCGCGTTCGAGTGCTTCGAGGACATAGCGATCTCCTACCGGAGTCTCGATGACCTCGATACCGCGCGATTGCATGGACAAACGAAACCCGAGGTTGCTCATCACCGTGACCGCGACCGCGTTGCGGGCGAGCGCGCCCCTCGCGTGCCGATCGATGGCGCAGATCGCGATGATGTGATCGCCGTCGACGAGTTGGCCCCGATGGTCGACTGCGAGCACGCGGTCGGCATCACCGTCGAAGGCGAGCCCGATGTCGGCCTTGCGCTCGACGACCCGTCGTTGCAGATCTTCGGGATGGGTCGACCCGCAGTGGTCGTTGATGTTGTGTCCGTCGGGCGCGTCGTGGATGACGGTGACCTCGGCCCCGACGGTGGTCAACACCGCCGGCGCGATCTCATAGTTCGAACCATTGGCGCAATCGATCACGAGACGAAGGCCGCGTAGGTCGCGGCCTTCGAGCGAGTCGATCACCGCGCCGCGGTAGCGGGCGAGCTCTTCGCGGCAGTCGACGATCGCCGCCGCGGTCGTCGGTGCGGGTGTTTCGCGGCGTCGATCCAACTCGGCTTGGATGCGGTTCTGCGTGAGGTCGCTCAGCTTCGCGCCGCCCGCCGCGAACAGTTTGATGCCGTTGTCGGTGTAGGGGTTGTGCGACGCGGAGATCATCGCCGCCGCGATGCCGTCGGCTGCCGACAGCCACGCGACCGCGGGCGTCGGCGTCACGTGCAACGACTTGGCCCGCACACCGGCACGGGCGAGACCATCGGCGAACGCTTGCTCGAGATCGGCGCCCGACGCTCGCGTATCGCGACCGATGAGAAACGTGTCGCCACCGAGCACCGACGCCGCGACTTCGCCCAAAAGGCGCACGAAGTCAACCGTCAGTTCGTCGTAGGCGCGGCCCCGCCAGCCGTCAGTACCGAATCGCGGGATCACTGGCGCCGAAGCGACAAGATCAGCGCTTGGAGTACTGCGGCGCCTTGCGCGCCTTCTTCAACCCGTACTTCTTGGACTCTTTCTTGCGAGGATCGCGAGTGAGCATGCCGTTCTTCTTGAGCGCCTCACGCGCGTCGGCATCGAGCACGACCAGCGCTCGTGCGATGCCCAAGCGCAGCGCGCCGGCCTGCCCGCTCATGCCGCCACCGTCGACGGTGGCATCGACGTCGTATACCTCGGCCGTCTCGGTGATGCGCAACGGCTCGGACAGGTGCATCTGATGGACCTGCGACGGGAAGAAGTCGCCGAGCTCGCGCCCGTTGATCACGATCTTGCCGCTGCCGGTGCGCACCCGCACCCGGGCCACCGCCGTCTTGCGCCGGCCGGTGGATTGAACGAGGGGTTTGGACATCGAGAGGACCTTTACAGCTTCAGGCGGACTTGGCGCGGGCGTGTTCGATCGACAACGTCTGCGGACGCTGCGCGGAATGCGGATGCTCGGGCCCCGCGTAGACCTTGAGCTTGGAGATCTGCTGACGGCCGAGACGATTGTGCGGCAGCATGCCTTTGACGGTGCGGCGCACCGCTTCGGCCGGCTTCTTGGCCAGTGCGTCACCGTAGAGAGTCTCACGCAGGCCGCCCGGGTAGCCCGAGTGGCGATAGATGACCTTCTTCGAGCCCTTGTCCGACGTCAACACGACCTTGGACGCGTTGATGATGATCACGTGGTCGCCCACATCGAGATGGGGCGTGAACGTCGGCTTGTGCTTGCCCCGCAAGATGCGCGCAACCTCGGTCGCGAGACGGCCGAGCACCATGCCTTCGGCATCGACGACGTGCCAGGCGCGCTCGATCTCGCTCGCTTTGACGGAATGGGTGGGCACGGAAGTGCTCCTCTTTGTTTCGAATCGAGGCCTCGGACACGCCGACACGCGCCGCCGCGAAGGCCGATGGACCAGGCTAGGGCCCGATGCAGCGAACAGCAAACAGGGCGCGGCCTTTGCTTACCCTCAAAATCGGACCAGCCAGAGGACGAGGCCGTGCGGGGGCGCGACCGATCCCGCGACGTTGCGGTCCCGAGCGGCGATGATGGCCGGCACCTCGCTGGCCCGGCGCCGGCCGAGGCCCACATCGACCAGGGTGCCCACGATGCTGCGCACCATCTGGCGGCCGAACGAGCGGGCCTCGATCTCGAAGACCACCATGCCGTCGCCGCGGCGCGACCACTCGGCCCGGCGCACCGCCCGCACGAACGAGACCTCTTTGGTGGGAGGCCGCACCGTCCGCGTGCGCTTGCAGAACGAGCTGAAATCGTGCGTCCCCACCAACGGAATGGTGGCGTTGCGCAGCGCCGCGAGGTCGAGGGGCTGCGGCACGTGCCAACTCGTCGACCGGACGAACGGGTTCGGCGGCGACACGTTGTACACGCGGTAGCGGTAGACGCGGGCCGTGGCGGAAAACCGGGCATGGAAGTCGGGTTCGGCGAGGGCCAGATCGCGGACGGCGATCGATGGTCGGCACAGCGAATTGAGGGCACGCTGCAACACCTCGAGGTCGAGACGCGCCGGGTCGGCGTCGAAGGTCACGACTTGACCCCACGCGTGCACGCCGGTGTCCGTTCGTCCGGCGATGCCCAACGTGACGGAGTGTCCCAGTACGCGCTCGATCGCCCGGCGCAACACGCCGGCGACGGTGACGACGCCAACGTTTTCGGCAAAGCCGTGGAACGGGGTGCCGTCGTACGCGACGGTCATGCGAACCCGCACCACCGACGGATGGCCGATCAGCGCGTCAGACGAGTTCGATCCGTGCCATCGGCGCGTTATCGCCCTGGCGCGGGCCGAGCTTGAGGATGCGGGTGTAGCCGCCCGGTCGCTCGGCGTAGCGGGGTCCGATCTCCTCGAACAGCTTGGCCGTCATCTCTTTGTCGCGAAGGAACGACACGACCTGACGATGATTGTGCAGGCCGCCCTTCTTGGCCTTGGTGATCATCTTTTCGGCCACGGGACGCAGCGCCTTGGCTTTGGCCTCGGTGGTGATGATTGCTTCGGCCGCGATCAGCGATGCGACCAGGTTGGCCATCATCGACTTCTGGATCTTGGCATCGCCGCCGAAACGGCGGCCTTTCTTCGGAGTAGCTGGCATTGTGGTAGTCGCCTCGCTCAGTCGCGCGTGCGCAGGCGAAGGCCGCGCTCGTCGAGCTTGGCGATGACTTCGTCGAGGGACTTCTGACCGAAGTTGGTGATGGCCAACAGGTCGTCCTCGGTCTTTTGCAGCAACTCGCCGACTGTGTTGATCTGCGCGCGCTTGAGGCAGTTGCGGGGACGCTCGGACAGTTCGAGATCCTCGATCGGCAGATCGAGATCGGGCGAACCGGAAACGCCGCCGGCAACCTCGCCGAGCTCGAGCCCGAGCGGTTGGTCGCTCATCTCTTCGACGAGTTGCACCAGCGCCCGTAACGTCGCACCGGCCGATGCCAACGCGTCACGAGGCGTGATCGAGCCGTCGGTCTCGATGTCGAGAATGAGGCGGTCGAAGTCGGTCGACTGCTCGACCCGTGTCGGCTCGATCGTGAAGGTGACCCGGCGCACGGGCGAGAAGATGGCGTCGACGGGGATCACACCGATCGTGGCCGTCGACGCACGGTCGCCCGACATGTACCCGCGACCACGCTGAATGGTGACGTCGGCCGCGAGGCGACCCTTGGAGTTCAACGACGCGAGATGGAGATCTTCGTTGAGGATCTCGATGTCGGAGTGCCGTTGCAGCGACGCCGCGGTGACATCGGCGGGGCCGCGCACGTCGAGACGAAGGGTGATCGGATCGTCGGCGTGACAGCGGATGACGAGATCTTTGATGTTGAGGATGACGTCGGTGACGTCTTCGCTCACACCGGCGATGGTGTCGAATTCGTGCAGCGCATCGTCGAAACGCACTTGCGTAACGGCGGCGCCAGGGATGCTCGACAGCAGCGTGCGCCGCAGCGAGTTACCAAGCGTGTGACCGAAGCCGGGCTCTAGTGGACCGATGGCGAACCGTTGCCGGTCGCCTTCCGCCTCGCCTAGCGCTTCGACCGTCGGACGTTGGATGACCAACATATGTTTCTCCTCGGATTTCGAAGTCGACCCCCGGGGGCGGCCCGGGGTTGTTTGGATGAGTCGCGCGCCGCCTCGACTGAGCGGCGCCGCGGATTACTTGGAGTAGAGCTCGACGATCATCTGCTCGCGCACGGGCGTATCGATGTGCTCGCGCAGTGGCAGGTCGCGGACCGTGATCTGGTGGCCCTCCTCGGCGATGTCGAACCACGGCGCCGCCGAACGGTCGAGCACGTCCATGTTCCAGCGGACCATCACGCTTTCACGCACTTTGGGGCGCAACGACACGACGTCGCCTTTGCGCACTCGGTAGCTGGCGATGTTGACCCGTTTGCCGTTGACCTCGACGTGGCCGTGGCTCACGATCTGGCGCGCCTGCGGGCGAGTCGCGGCCCATGCGGCGCGGTAGACGATGTTGTCGAGGCGCAACTCGAGGTACTGCAACATGTTGAGACCGGTGACGCCTTCGCGCCGGCTGGCCTCGAGATAGATGTTGCGGAACTGGCGCTCGCCCAACCCGTAGGTGAAGCGGGCCTTTTGCTTTTCGGCGAGCTGCATGGAGTATTCGGAGCCCGCGCCGCGACGGCGCGTGCGCCCGTGTTGACCCGGCGGGAAAGGCCGCTTCTCCATGGCCTTGTTCTCGCCCTTGGTGCCCCAGATGTTGGTACCCAAGCGGCGGGAGACGCGTGCTCTTGGTCCGGTGTAACGCGCCATGTCAGACCCTCCGACGCTTCGGCGCCCGGCAACCGTTGTGCGGTTGCGGCGTCACGTCTTTGATGCCCGTGACCTCGATGCCGGTGTTCTGGATCGATCGGATTGCGGTCTCGCGGCCGGAGCCGGGGCCTTTGACCACGACTTCGACGCGCCGTACGCCATGCTCCATGGCCCGACGCGCGCACGCCTCGGCGGCCATCTGTGCCGCGAACGGTGTCGACTTGCGTGAACCCTTGAACCCGACGTTGCCGGCCGACGCCCACGAGAGGGTGTTGCCTTCTTGGTCGGTGATGGTCACGATCGTGTTGTTGAAGGAGCTTTTGATGTGCGCAACGCCGTACGTGACGTTCTTGCGTTCACGTCGACGCGGACGTCGACCCCCTGCAGCTGGCTTCGCCATGCCTTGTCTTCTTCCTGACTGCTACTTGCGAGCGATCGTCTTTTTCTTGCCGGCTACCGTCTTGCGCGGACCTTTGCGGGTGCGGGCATTCGTGTGGGTGCGCTGACCGCGGACCGGGAGGCCGCGGCGATGACGGATGCCTTGGTAGCAACCGATGTCCATCTTGCGCTTGATGTCCTGCAACACGTCGCGGCGCAGATCGCCCTCGACTTTGAGGTTTTGATCGATGAACACACGGATGCGGCCGACTTCGTCGTCGGTGAGGTCGCGGACACGCGTGTTCAGATTTACGTTGCAGGCTTCACAGATCTGCTGCGCAGTCGTGCGGCCGATGCCGAAGATGTAGGTGAGCGAGATCTCGACTCGCTTTTCACGAGGGATGTCGACGCCAGAGATACGTGCCATGGTGGTTGGCTCCTCAGCCCTGACGTTGCTTGTGACGGGGGTTGTCGCAGATCACATGGACGCGACCGTGACGCCGGATGATCCGGCACTTTTCACACATCTTCTTGACGCTCGGACGAACTTTCATTGTCAACCTTGAGTGCGCGGGTGGACCGTGCGGTTATTTGTAGCGATACGTGATGCGACCGCGTTGCAGGTCGTACGGCGTGAGCTCAACTTGGACGCGATCACCGGGAAGGATGCGGATGTAGTGCATGCGCATCTTGCCGGAAATGTGGGCCAGCACCTTGTGCCCGTTTTCGAGCTCTACGCGGAACATGGCGTTCGGCAATGGCTCGATGACTGTCCCCTCGAGGACGATCGCGTCTTCTTTTGGCTTAGCCAGAAATACCCTCCTGCAACGATGAACAATTGATGGCCGACATAGCTCGCCCAGAAATCGAGAGAGGGATCGTCCAACTGGCCGGGCACGCCAAAACACCGGCGCCGGGCCGGTCGACTACGCTAGCGCGCTTTGTCCCGAGGTCCAACCTGAGCCTTCGGCTCTGAGGTGGGCCGCTCGGGCCGGACCCCCCGCTCTGCCTCGGGTCACTCACCCTCACGGCCGAGCATCGATCGCGGCGCGGAGCCGGGCGAATACCTGGTCCTCGGAACCGAGGCCGTCGACGGTGACGAGCACGCCCCGCGCCTCGAACCAGTCGATCAGGGGAGCGGTCTGCTCGTCATAGAGCGACAGGCGCCGGGCGATGGCCTCGGGGGTGTCGTCGGTGCGTCCCCGCGACAGCATCCGCTCGGTCACGACCGAGACGGGCACGTCGAGGTTGATGGCGGCCGCGATGCCGTGCTTACCGACAATGCCCTCGAGTGCCTCGGCCTGCCCGACCGTGCGGGGGAAGCCGTCGAGCAGCACGCCGTGCTGTTTGATGTCGGGCTTGGCCAACCGCTCGGCGACGATGCCGACCATCACGTCGTCGGAAACGAGGCCACCGGCGTTCATGATGGTCTCGGCCTTTTTGCCCAACTCGGTGCCATCGGCAACCGCGGCGCGCAACATGTCACCGGTGGACACGTGGAGCGTGCCGTAGTGCTCGACCAGCCGCAGACACTGGGTGCCTTTGCCCGAACCTTGTCGACCGAGGATGACCAAATGCAGCGCGCGGCCGCTCACTTCAGGAACCCCTCGTAATTTCGCATCGTCAACTGGCTGTCGATCTGCTTCATCGTTTCGAGCGCCACGCCGACCATGATCAAAATCGACGTGCCGAAGAACGCGAAGCTGCCCCCGCCGCCGCGACTAGAGGTGAGGCTCTCGGTGTGGAAGAGCTTGGAGAAGATGATCGACGGAATGATCGCGATCGCGGCGATGAAGAGGCCGCCCGGCAGCGTGATGCGGTTGAGGATGCGGGCGAGGTAGCGCTCGGTCTGGGGGCCCGGACGGATGCCGGGGATGAAACCACCCTGCTTGCGGATGGTGTCAGCCTGCTTGACCGGATCGAAGGTGATGGCCGTGTGGAAGTAGGCGAAGCCGATGATGAGCAAGCCGAACACGATCAGATACAGCACCTGGTCGGGCTTGCTCAGATGGTTGTCGATCCAGTTGCGGAAGCCGTTGGAGGGAACCACGAACGACAACAGCAGCGGCAGATAGAGCACCGCGCTGGCGAAGATGAGCGGGATGACGCCGGCCTGGTTGACCTTGAGCGGGATATAGGTGCTCTGCCCACCGTATTGCCGTCGCCCGACCACGCGTTTGGCGAACTGCACCGGGATACGGCGCTGCCCCTGTTCGACGAACACGATGGCCACGAGTAGCACGACGATCACGGCGAGCACACCGGCCAGCGCAAACCACCCCGACTCTGCCTGCACGGTCGAGAACTGCGACGGCAAACGGCTGACGATCGACGCAAAGATCAACAGCGACATGCCGTTGCCGATGCCGCGCTGCGTAACGAGCTCACCGAACCACATCAACAGCGCAGTGCCCGCGGTGAAGGTCGCGACGAGCAATGCCACGCGGCCCGCATTCCACACCGGGATCAAGCTCGGCGTGTTCTGGTTGAGCGCATTGCCGCCGCCGTGCAACAAGAAGGCGAAGCTGGTGCCCTGCACCAATGAGATCGCGACGGCGAGGTAGCGGGTCCACTGCGTGATCTTGCGCTGGCCGACCGCGCCTTGTTGTTGCCACTGCTCGATCTTGGGCACGACCACACCGAGGATCTGCATGATGATCGACGAGGTGATGTACGGCATGATCCCGAGCGCGAACACCGCGAGGTTGGTGAGCGCACCGCCCGAGAACAGCTGGAGGTACTGCAAGATGCCGCCGCTCTGGCTGGCGGAGTCTTTGTAGGCACCGATTCTGTCGACGTCGACGCCCGGCGCCGGCAGGAACGCGCCGAAGCGATAGATCGCGAGGATCAGCAGCGTGAAGGCGATCTTCTTGCGGAGATCGGCGACCCGGAAGATGTTGAGGATGTTTTCCAACATGACGCGTTCCCTATCTTCCCGCTCTGCCGGGGCCGCTCGGGCCCTGGGTTCGGGCGGGGCCCGTGCTCGAAGCTACCGGCGGCCTATCGGTTTGTGAGGGCATTGCCCTTTGCCGGCGGACGGCGATCGCCCCACGGCAGCGGCAACAACTCGACCGAGCCTCCGGCCTGGGTGATCGCAGCCTCGGCGGCTTTGGAGAACCGGTGGGCCTTGACCGTCACCGCACGCGTGAGCTCACCGCGGGCGAGCACCTTGACCAACGCACCCTTGTGGACCAAGCCGTGGGTATAGAGGGTCTGCGGGCTGATGTCGTTGAGGCCCGATTCCTCGATGACGTCGAGGTTGATTCCTTGATATTCGACCCGGAACGGGTTGGTGAAGCCGCGCAACTTGGGGATGCGCTGCACGAGGGGCATCTGGCCGCCTTCGAACTTCGGTGCAACCTGACCGCGGGCGCCTTGGCCTTTGTGACCGCGTCCGGCGGTCTTGCCGCCGTGGCCGCCGATGCCGCGACCGACGCGCTTCGCGCGCGACGTGGATCCCTTCGGCGGTTTGAGATCGTGAATCTTGATGGGCATGGTCGTTACTGCTCCTCGACCTGGACGAGATGGGGAACCTTGGCGATCATGCCGCGGATCTCGGGTCGATCCGGCAACGTATTGCTACGGCCGATGCGACCCAGGCCCAACGCGCGCAGCGTTCCGCGCTGCTTGGGTTTGATACCGATCATCGATCGGGTTTGGGTGACTTTCAGTTCGGTCATCGAAGCTCCCGTCAGTGCGCGACGCCGCGCTCACTTTCTTGATAGGCGCGCCACAGGCCGACCGGCACGAATTGGTCGGGGGCCAGGCCCCGCGCTCGGGCAACTTCATCGGGACGCTTGAGCCCACGAAGGCCGGCCATCGTCGCCCGGGCCACGTTGATGTGGTTGGACGAGCCCAACGACTTGCACAACACGTCGTGAATGCCGGCCTCTTCGAGGATGGCCCGCGCCGCGCCGCCGGCGATGACACCGGTACCGGGGGCGGCCGGCTTGAGCAGGACGCGACCGGCGCCCATCTCACCGATGATCGGGTGGGGAATGGTGCTGCCCGCGAGCGGTACCCGCAGAAGGTTCTTGCGCGCTTCCTCGGTGCCCTTTTGAATTGCCAGCGGGACCTCTTTGGCCTTGCCGTAGCCAAGGCCGACACGTCCGTTGCCGTCACCGACGACCACGAGCGCGGTGAACGAGAACCGCCGCCCGCCCTTGACGACCTTCGCGACACGGTTGATGTTGATCACGCGCGAATCGCGCAGCGGGGCATCGCCCGTTTGCTCGCTGTCTCGATGGGAGCGACGAGCTTCGCCCGGAGCCGTATTCGTCATGTTGATCCCTTCAGGATTCAGAACTCGAGGCCGGCTTCGCGCGCGGCGTCAGCCAACGCCGCGATGCGACCGTGATAGAGGTAGCCGCCGCGGTCGAAGGCCACCGTGGTGATGCCCTTCGCTTTCGCGCGTTCGCCGAGCAGTGCACCGACTTGCTTGGCTTCGGAGATGTTGCCGTGCGCCGAGGCCCGCATCGTGGCTTCGGTGCTCGACGCCGCGGCGAGGGTGGTTCCGGCGCGATCGTCGATGATCTGCGCCGTGATGTGCGTGTTGCTGCGAAACACCGCCAGGCGCGGACGATCCGCGGTGCCGCGCACCGTCTTGCGCACGCGCGCGTGACGCCGGATGCGGGCTACGCGCTTGGTCTTGGAGCGATCGCTCATGGTCTACCCATTCCTCACTTCGCCGCCTTGCCGGCTTTGCGCTGCACGTGCTCACCCAAGTACCGCACGCCCTTGCCCTTGTAGGGCTCGGGGGGCCGCGCGCTGCGGACGTTTGCCGCGACCTGGCCGACCTTCTGCTTGTCGATACCGACGACGTCGACACGAGTCGGCGCCGGTACTTCGAAGCTGACGCCGTCGGGCGCCTGCATGAGCACGGGATGCGAATAGCCGAGCGCGAGCTCGATCGAATTCGGTCCCTTCGAAGTCGCGCGATAGCCGACCCCGATGATTTCGAGTTGCTTGCGATAGCCGTCGGTGACACCGACGACCATGTTGGCCACGAGCGCTCGGGTCAGGCCGTGAAAGGCACGCGTCTGACGTTCTTCGTTCGGGCGTTCGACGAGCAATTGCTCGCCGTCTTGACGCACGGTGATGTCGCCCGGCAGCTCGCAGTTCAACGAGCCCTTGGGGCCGTTGACCTCGAGCACGCGGCCCGAGAGCTTGATGGCGACGCCGGCCGGCATCGGGATAGGGGCTTTACCTATACGGGACATGTCGCCTCACCACACGTAGCAGACGACTTCGCCGCCGACGCGTTGTTTGCGCGCGTCGCGGTCGGTCATCAGTCCTTTGCTCGTCGAAACGACGGCCACGCCGAGACCACCCAGTACGCGGGGGACCTCGCCGGCCTTGGTGTAGACCCGCAAGCCAGGCGTCGAGACGCGCTTGACACCGTTGATGACGCGCTTGCGATCGACGTATTTCATGTCGATCGTCAGCGTCTTGGTCGGGCCGCCGTTCTCGTTGATACGGAAGCCCTGGATGTAGCCCTCTCGGTGCAGCACCTGAGCCAGCGCCTCTTTGATCTTGGACGATGGCATCGAGACATCGTCGTGCATGGCGGTGTTGGCATTGCGAATTCGCGTCAGCATGTCCGCGATGGGATCAGTCATGGTCATTTGTTCGACACCTCCCTCACCAGCTCGCCTTCGTCACGCCGGGAATCTCACCGGCGTGCACCAATTCACGGAGACAGATACGGCACAGCGTGAACCGGCGGTACACCGCTCGCGATCGCCCACAGCGCCGGCAGCGCGTATAGCCGCGCACCTTGAACTTGGGTGTCGCTTCTTGTTTGTTTCTCAGAGCTTTCTTGGCCATTACTGTCCCTCACGTCGGAACGGGAAGCCGAATGCATCGAGCAACGCCTTGGCGTGTGCGTTGGTATTCGCGCTGGTGACGATTGTGATGTCCATTCCTCGAGTCACATCGATCTTGTCGTATTCGATCTCGGGGAAGATGAGCTGTTCGGAGACGCCGAACGTGTAGTTGCCTCGGCCGTCGAAGGCCTTGGTCGGCAGGCCGCGAAAGTCACGGATGCGGGGAATCGCGAGGCTGACCAGACGGTCGAGGAACTCGTACATCCGGATGTTGCGCAGTGTGACCTTGCAGCCGATGGCCTGACCTTCACGCAACTTGAAACCGGCGATCGATTTCTTGGCGCGGGTCACGACGGGCTTTTGGCCGGTGATCAACGTCATGTCGCGCTGCGCATTGTCGAGGAGACTGCCGGTGGTTATGGCCGCGCCGACGCCCATGCTCACGACGATCTTCTCGACGCGAGGCACCTGCATGATGTTGGCGAGGCCGAGGGTCTCTTTGAGTTCGGCCCGCAACTTCTCGTCGTAGAGCTGCTTGAGTCGGGGGGCGGGCACCGGGAGCTCGGCGACCGCGGTCGCTCCTTTGCCCTTCTTCGATTCAGCCATCGATATCAGCTCCTGTGCGCTTGCAGATGCGCACTTTGTCGCCGTCGGGCGTGATTCGGTACCCGACCCGCGTGGGCTTGCCGTCGCTCGGCGACAGCAGCATCACATTGGAGACTTCGAGGGGCATGGCCTTTTCGATGATGCCGGCCTGCATCGTCTGGCGCTGCTTGCGCTGATGCTTCTTGGCGACGTTGATGCCTTCGACGATGACCTTGCCATGGCGAGGCAGCGCGGTCTCGACCGTGCCCTCTTTGCCCTTGTCTTTGCCGGTGATCACGCGCACGCGGTCACCCTTGTGAATCTTCATCAGATCACCTCTGGAGCGAGCGAAATGATGCGCATGAACTTCTTGTCGCGCAGTTCTCGGCCAACCGGGCCGAAGATACGGGTGCCGCGGGGCGTGAGATCGTCTTTGATCAACACGGCGGCGTTCTCGTCGAAACGGATGTAGCTGCCATCGGGACGGCGGCGTTCTTTCTTGGTGCGGACGACGACGCACTTGACGACGTCACCCTTCTTGACCGCGGCACCAGGAATGGCGTCTTTCACCGCGGCGACAAAGATGTCGCCGATGCCGGCGTAGCGCCGGCGCGTGCCCCCGAGCACTTTGATGCACAAGACCTCGCGCGCACCTGAGTTGTCGGCGACTTTGAGTCGTGACTCTTGTTGGATCATCGAACATCCACCGGTTACCTTGCGCGCTCGACGACTTCGACGAGTCGCCAACGCTTGAGCTTGGACAGGGGGCGAGTCTCTTGCACACGCACGCGATCGCCCGGGTTGAGCTCGTTCTTGTCGTCGTGCACGTAGAGCTTCTTGGTGCGCTGCACCGTCTTCGCGTAGCGCGGGTGGCGCACGCGCTCGACGGTCGCGACGACGGCGGTCTTGTCCATCTTGGTCGACAAGACGAGGCCCTCGCGTACCTTGCGCGGATTCGCGCGCGGGGTGTCTTCGGTTTCGCTCACTTGGCAGTCCCTTCGGCGGCAGCGATCTCGCGCGCTCGCACTTCGGTCAACAACCGGGCCACCGTGTGCTTGGCCTTGGGGAGCTGGCTGAAGTCTTCGAGTTGTCCGGTCGCTCGCTTGAATCGCAGTTTGAACAAGTTGTCCTTGGCCGCCGCGATCTGATCGACGAGCTCGGTGTCGTCGAGTGCGTGGATTTCTTCACGCTCTTCTTTGATCGCCATCAGAAGCCCTCTTCTCGTGCGATGTAGCGCGCCTTGATCGGCAGTTTTTGGATGGCCAGGTCGATGGCCTTGCGAGCCACGGCAGCGTCGGGATACGACAGCTCGAACATGATTCGCCCGGGCTTGACGACGGCGACCCACTTTTCGGGGTTGCCCTTGCCCGAGCCCATGCGGGTCTCGGCCGGCTTCTGCGTGACGGGCTTGTCGGGGAAGATGTTGATCCACACCTTGCCGCCGCGGCGGACGTGGCGGGTCATGGCGATACGGGCGGCTTCGATCTGCCGAGCCGTCAACCACCCCGGCTCGAGGGCCTGGATGCCGTAGTCGCCGAAGTTGACCGAAGAGGCGCCTTTGGAGTTGCCCTTCAAGCGACCGCGTTGTTGCTTGCGGTGCGCGACCTTTCTTGGCATCAACATGTCAGTCGTCCATCCGGAAGTGAGGCGTCTCGTGGTGATCGCGCGTCGAACGCTCGATCTCTTCTTCTTCCGCCAGCAATCGTTCGAACTCGGGGTCGGCTTCTTTCACCAGAGGAGCGACGGCCTCGTCGACTTCTTCGGGAGTGGCCGTGACCTCGACGGTCTCAGAGCCCGAACGGCGACGGGCGGCAGCAGAGCTGCTGACGACGCGGCGCGGCTTGGCCTCACCGGTGGGGTCGCCGGCGGCGAGTGCCGCAGCCTGCGTGACGTCGGGCGGTGTCTTGTAGGGCACGATGTCGCCGCGATAGATCCAGACCTTGACGCCGATGCGGCCGTAGGTGGTCTTGGCTTCACGGAATCCGTAGTCGATCTCGGCGCGCAGCGTGTGCAGCGGTACGCGACCTTCGCGGTACCACTCGGTGCGGCTCATCTCGGCGCCGCCCAAGCGGCCGCCGCATTGCACGCGGATGCCGAGAGCGCCCGCTTTTTGGGCGTTCTGCACGGCGCGCTTCATCGCACGACGGAAGGCGACGCGACCGGCGAGCTGGTCGGCCACACCTTGTGCGATCAAGGCCGCGTCGAGTTCGGGCTGCTTGATCTCTTGGATGTTGAGCTGCACGCGGTTGTTGCCGGTGATCTTGGCCAGGCCCTGACGCATGCGGTCGGCCTCGGCGCCACGGCGACCGATGACGATGCCCGGACGCGCCGTGTGGACGTCGATGCGCAAACGATCGCGCGTGCGCTCGACTTCGATGCGGCTGATCGCGGCGTGCGGCAGCTGGACCATGATGAAGTCGCGAATCTTCCAGTCTTCGATGACGTTGTCGGCGTACGCCCGACGGTCAGCGAACCAACGCGACTTCCAATCGGTCGTGATCCCGAGACGGAATCCGTACGGATTGACCTTCTGCCCCATTACTCAGCCCCTTCTTCGGCGTCGTCGCCGTCGGTATCGTCCTGGGCGGCGCCGGGAGCAGCGAACCCGGCACTTTCGGCGTCTTCGACCGTTGCGAAATACACCTCGGCCTTGGTGGCGCCGTAGTAGCGACCGCCCGGCAGGTGATAGAGCATCGAATCGGCGTTGCCCTTGATGTCATAGCCCTCGGGGGCGCTGCCATCTTCGAGGGGTTCGGCGCTGCCGGGCCCGTAGGGGCCGGTCTCGTCGAGGTCGCGGACGTCGTCCTCGTGATCGTGGTCGTGACCTTCGTGATCGTGACCTTCGTGGTCATGATCGTGATCGTGGTCGTGACCTTCGTGATCGTGCTCGGCCGCGTCTTCGACAGCGCGGCGCTCGGTCTCGAGCGCACGGCTGCGCTCGACACGGCGTCGACGGGCGTCGGCGGCACCGGAGCTCGTGCGCACCCGGCCCGACTGTGCGTCGGCGCTGCGCAAGCGCGTGAGCTGCTCGGGCGTGTAACGCGAGACGATCACCGTGATGTGGCAGGTGCGCTTGCGGATGCGCATGGCGCGGCCGCGGGCTCGCGGGCGCCAACGCTTGAGGGTGGGGCCTTCGTCGGCGTAGCACGCCGATACGAAGAGTTCTTCGGCGGGGAGGCCGTTGTTGTTCTCGGCATTTGCGATCGCCGAGTCGAGACACTTCTTGATGATGCGCGAGACACCGCGCTCGGAGAACTCGAGGATCTCGCTGGCGCGGCCATACGGTTCGCCGCGAATGAGGTCGAGCACCTCGCGTGCCTTGTACGCGGATACGCGGGCGTGGCGCACGTGCGAGGGGACGCCGGGGCGTTCGTTGGTCTTATCGCCGAAAGCCATTAGCGCTTGGCTCCTCGCTCTTGTCCAGCGTGGAACTTGAACGTGCGCGTCGGTGCGAACTCGCCGAGCTTGTGCCCGACCATGAGCTCGGTCACGTAGACCGGCACATGCTTGCGCCCGTCGTGCACCGCGATCGTGTGTCCGACCATGTCGGGAATGATCGTGGAACGGCGCGACCACGTCTTGACGACGCGCTTGTCGTTCTTGTCGTTGAGCTCGTCGACCTTCTTGAGCAAGTGCTCGTCGACGAATGGACCCTTCTTCAAACTCCGCGGCATGACTATCTCCTCGCGCCGCGGGTACGGCGCCGGCGGACGATCAACTTCGATGATGCTTTCTTGGGCTTGCGGGTACGGCCTTCGGGCTTGCCCGTCGGCGACACCGGATGACGACCGCCCGAGGTCTTACCCTCGCCGCCGCCATGTGGATGATCGACCGGGTTCATGGCGACACCGCGCGTTTGCGGGCGTACGCCCTTCCACCGCTTGCGACCGGCCTTGCCCACCTTGATGAGCTCGTGCTCAGAGTTGCCGACCTCGCCGACCGTGGCCCGACAGTCGATGGGCACGCGGCGCATCTCGGTCGAGGGAAGGCGCAAGGTGGCGTACTCGCTCTCTTTGGCGATCAACTGCACCGCAGTGCCCGCCGAGCGCCCCATCTTGCCGCCGCCACCCGGGCGCAGCTCGACGTTGTGGACGACGGTACCGACGGGGATGAAGCGCAGCGGCATGGCGTTGCCCGGCCGGATTTCGGAACCCTGGCCCGACTGCACGCGATCGCCGACACCCAAACCGTTGGGCGCAAGGATGTAGCGCTTTTCGCCGTCGAGGTAGTGCAGCAGCGCGATGCGACAGGTGCGGTTGGGGTCGTACTCGATGGCTGCGACCTTGGCCGGCACGCCATCTTTCTGGCGCTTGAAATCGATGATGCGATAACGCACCTTGTTGCCGCCGCCGCGGTGACGCGCCGTGACCCGACCTTCGTTGTTGCGGCCACCGGTCGACGACTTCTTCGTGATCAAGGATTTTTCGGGATGATCCTTGGTGATCTCGTTGTAGTCGTGGACGGTCTGGAATCGCCGTCCGGCGCTCGTTGGGTTGCGTCTACGTACTGCCATCTCTACCGATCTCTCAGACTCAGGACTCGAAGAGGGCGATCTCGTTACCCTCGGCGAGGGTGACAAGTGCGCGCTTGGTCGCTGATGTACGACCGGCGGTGTTGCGCCGCCGGTTGGTCTTGATCTTGCCGGGACGATTGAGCGTGTTGACCTTGGTGACCTTCACGTCGAAGATCTGCTCGATCGCGTCACGAATCTCGGGCTTGCTCGCATCTTTGCGAACGAGGAACGTGTAGACGCCTCGGTCGAACAAGCCATAGGACTTTTCGGAAACGACCGGGCGCAAGATGATGTCGCGGGGATCTTTCATCAGTCAGCCTCCACCTTGCGGCCGCGGCTCACGGTGAAGTCGCCGACGGGCACGCTGTTCTTGGTGAAGATCACGTAGTCGGACACGAGGATGTCGTAGGCGTTGAGCTCGCCGGCCGACAGCACGTGCACTGAAGGGACATTGCGGAAGCTCTTCCACGCGATCTCGTCTTCGAGCGTGAGCACCACGAGGATGCGGCCGTCGACACCGAGCGTCGACAATGCCTTGAGTGCGTCTTTGGTCTTGGGCGTGGCGAAGTCCCACGAGTCGACCACCACCACGCGGTCGCTGCTGGCCCGATCGGACAATGCCGATGCGAGCGCCAGGCGCACCATCTTCTTGGGAGTGCGCTGCGCGTAGCTGCGGGGCTTGGGGGCGTGCGTGACACCGCCGCCTTCCCAGTGCGGCGCGCGGATCGAACCTTGGCGCGCCCGGCCGGTGCCCTTTTGGCGCCACGGCTTGATGCCGCCGCCTCGCACTTCGCCGCGCGTCAGCGTGCTCTGTGAACCAGCACGACGCGCCGCGAGCTGTGCGGTGACGACCTGGTGCAGCACGGCCTTGTTGGGCTCGATGGCGAACACCTTGTCGGAAACTTCGACCGAACCGGCGCTGGCGCCGCTGACGGTCTTGACGGTGAGCGTCGCCATCATCGACCGCCCTTCACTGCGTCGCGGATGATGACGGTGCCGCCTCGGGGCCCGGGGACCGCGCCCCGTACCAACAACAGGCCTTGGTCGGCGTCGGTGCGCACCACCTGCAAGTTGAGCGTCGTCACCTTGTCACCACCGGAGCGCCCGGCCATGCGCAGGCCGCGGAATACGCGCGACGGCGTGGCGCACTGCCCGACCGAACCCGGCGAGCGATGCTTCTTGTGGTTGCCGTGCGAGGCGCCCTGGCCCTTGAAGCCGTGACGCTTCATGGCGCCGGTGAAGCCTTTGCCCCGGCTGACACCGGTGACATCGATGAAATCACCGGCCTGCAAGATGTCGACGGTGATCTCTTGACCCACGGAGTAGGTCGAGACATCGTCGATGCGCAGCTCGACCAGCTTCGTACCGGGGGCAACGCCCGCCTTTTCGAAGTGACCGGCTTGGGGTTTGTTCAACTTGCCCAGGTCTTTGTTGCCAAAGGTGACTTGCAAGGCGCTGTAGCCATCGGAGTCGGGCGTTTTGATCTGCACGACGCGACAGGGCGCGACCTGTACCACTGTCACGGGGACGACGCGATTGTCCTCATCCCAAACCTGGGTCATGCCGACTTTGAGGCCGACGATCGCCTTTTGTGCCATGGCGGCTTTTCTTTCCGTTCTCACGTGTGTGGCCGGTCAAGCGAACGCTCCGCACAGGCAGGCCTGGCGGAGCGAGTCGATCGGTTGTGCTGTGCGGTTCCCTGAGGCCTGCGCAGACTTCGGTTGGCGTGCACCACCGTTGGTACACGAGCCCGTTAGCTTACCGGGACTACTGCCCCCCATCCAACCGGCACCGACAACCCACCACTACCGTCGATGCGTGGCTGATGCCGAGATTTCGCCACCCGGGCCGGACGAATCCAACCGAATGCCGCCGTGGCTGCCGCGCGCGATCGCCTGGTTCTGGGCCGGCTTCGCAGTGTTGTGGATCTTGCGCGGGATGGTCCATTCGCTGCGGCCGTTCTTCATCATGTTGCTCATCTCTCTGTTTCTCTCCTTCGCCATCGAGCCCGCCGTCAACCGGCTCGAGCGGGGCGGCATGCGGCGCGGCGTGGGTACTGGCCTGGTCTTTCTCGCCATACTCGCGGCCCTAGGCGGGTTCGGTTACGCCATGGGCCGGGTGCTGTCGGACCAAGTCACCCAGTTCGTCGACGACGCGCCCGGCTACATCGATGACGCGGAGGCGTGGTTCAACGACCACGGAATCGACGTCAACTTCGACGATCTCCGGGACCAGTTCGTGCAGGGCGGCGACGCCCAGAAGTTCGCCCAGAATCTCGCGTCGCGGGCAGTCGATATCGGCGCCACCATCGCCAATATCATTTTTCAGGCGTTCACCATCGGGCTGTTCACCTTCTACTTGGTGGCCGAAGGCCCCAAACTGCGGCGCAACGTCTGCTCGGTGCTGCCCCCCGACCGCCAGCGCGAGGTCTTGCGCGTCTGGGACCTCGCCATCGAAAAGACCGGCGGCTACATCGCTTCGCGGGCGATTCTCGGGATCATCTCGGGCGGGGCGCACTCGTTGGCCTTCGTCGCCATCGGCCTGCCCTCACCGCTCCCGCTCGGCCTTTGGGTCGGGTTCGTGTCGCAGTTCATCCCCGTCGTCGGCACCTACCTCGCGGGCGCGCTGCCGCTCCTCATTGCCCTCATCGACAAGCCCATTTCCGGGCTCTGGACGCTGATCTTCCTCGTCATCTACCAGCAGATCGAGAACTACTTCTTCTTGCCTCGCGTGACGGCGCACACGATGGAGATCCACGTGGCGTCCGCGTTCGGGTCGGTCATCATCGGTGCCGCGATACTCGGACCCGTCGGCGCGCTACTGGCGCTACCCGCGGCGGCGACATTGCAGGCATTCATCTCGAGCTACGTGCACCGCCACGAGGTCGACGAGTCCGCGCTGGCGCACGTGACGTCGAAACGCAAACGTGGGCGCCGGGCCCTGCCGCGGGCAAAGCCACCCGACCCCTGATCTCCGCGCAGAAATGCGAAAGGCCCGCCGAAGCGGGCCCACGCAGATCACATGATCGTTCGTGCTTATTGAATCTTGATCTCGATGTCGACGCCGGCCGGGAGATCGAGACGTTGTAGCGCATCGACGGTCTTGGGCGTGGGATCGACGATGTCGACCAGGCGCTTGTGCACGCGCATCTCGAAGTGCTCGCGGCTGTCCTTGTCCTTGAAGGGACCCCGGATGACGCAGAAGCGATGGCGATCGGTAGGCAGCGGCACCGGACCGCGAACCTGTGCGTTGGTGCGCAGAACGGTCTCGACGATCTTCTTCGTCGACTGATCGATGACCTCGTGGTCGTACGCCCGGAGGCGCACGCGAATTCGTTGACCGGTGGCCATACCTACTTCACGATCTTGATGACAGTGCCGGCGCCGACGGTGCGGCCACCTTCGCGAATTGCGAATCGAAGACCTTCGTCCATTGCGATCGGGTTGATCAATTGCACCTTCATGATCGTGTTGTCGCCGGGCATGCACATCTCGGTGCCCTCTTCGAGGGTGATGTTGCCGGTGACGTCGGTGGTACGGAAGTAGAACTGCGGGCGGTAGTTCGAGAAGAACGGCTTGTGGCGCCCGCCTTCTTCCTTGGTGAGCACGTAGACCTGCGCCTCGAACTCGGTGTGCGGGGTGATGGAGCCCGGCTTGGCCAGCACCTGACCGCGTTGCACCTTTTCTTTGTCGATGCCGCGGAGCAAGCAACCGACGTTGTCGCCGGCCTGGCCCTGATCGAGCAACTTGCGGAACATCTCGACGCCGGTGACGACGGTCTTTTGCGTCGCCCGGATGCCGACGATCTCGACCTCTTCTTGCACCTTGACGATGCCCTGCTCGACCTTGCCGGTGACGACAGTGCCGCGGCCGGTGATGGTGAACACATCTTCGATCGGCATGAGGAACGGCTTGTCGATGTCACGGGCCGGCTCGGGTATGAAGCTGTCGACCTGCGCCATCAACTCGAGGATGCCCTTCGCGGCGTCGGCGTCGCCTTCGAGCGCTTTGAGGGCCGAGACGCGAACGACCGGCAGATCATCGCCGGGGTAGTCGTAGCTCGACAGCAGTTCGCGCACTTCGAGCTCGACGAGATCGAGGAGCTCTTCGTCATCGACCATGTCAACCTTGTTGAGCGCGACCACGATGGCGGGCACGCCGACCTGGCGGGCGAGCACGACGTGCTCACGCGTCTGGGGCATGGGGCCGTCGGCCGCGGACACAACGAGGATCGCCCCGTCGACCTGCGCCGCACCCGTGATCATGTTCTTGATGTAGTCGGCGTGACCCGGCATGTCGACGTGTGCGTAGTGACGATTGGTCGTCTCGTACTCGACGTGCGACACGTTGATCGTGATGCCGCGCTCGCGCTCTTCGGGAGCCTTGTCGATGTTGTCGAACGACGTGAAGGCCGTACCCGTGCCCGACTCGGCCAACACCTTGGTGATCGCCGCGGTCAGCGTCGTCTTGCCATGGTCGATGTGCCCCATAGTGCCGACGTTTACGTGCGGCTTGTTGCGATTGAACTTGCTCTTGGCCATGGGTCTTTCCCTCGACTCCTGAAATGCTTGCGAGAAGGTTTGTTACTTGGTGAGACGGTCGGTCACTCGCCGCGGACGCGGGCGACAATCGCTTCTTGTACGAATGCAGGCGTCGGCTGATACGAGTCGAACTGCATCGTGTACGTCGCACGGCCCTGGGTCCGCGAACGCAGGTCGGTAGCGTAGCCGAACATCTCGGACAACGGGACGTGGGCGGTGATCACCTTGTTGTTGCCCCGCGCCTCTTGCCCGCCGAGCTTGCCCCGGCGCCGCGACAGATCGCCCATGACTTCGCCCATGAAGTCGTCGGGGGTGACGACCTCGACCGCCATGATCGGCTCGAGCAAGCAAGGCTTGGCCTTGCGCATGCCCTCTTTCATGGCCTGGATGCCGGCGATCTTGAACGCCAGCTCCGACGAATCGACGTCGTGGTACTTGCCGTCGGTGAGCGTCACGCGCACGTTTTCGACCGGGTAGCCCGCGAGGACACCTGTCGTGATCGCCTCCCGGGCGCCGGCGTTGACCGCCGGGATGTACTCGCGCGGGATGCGCCCGCCGGTGATCTTGTCGACGAACTCGTAGCTGGTTTCGCTCTCACCCGGCGCCATCGGCTCGACGTCGATGGTGACCTCGGCGTACTGGCCCGAGCCGCCCGTCTGCTTCTTGTGCGTATAGGTGATGTTCTTGACGGCCTGCGTGATGGTTTCGCGGTAGGCCACTTGCGGCTTGCCGATGTTGGCATCGACCTTGAACTCGCGCAGCATGCGATCGACGAGCACCTCGAGGTGCAACTCGCCCATGCCGCCCATGATGGTCTGGCCCGTCTCTTCGTCGGTGTGGACGCGGAAGGTCGGGTCCTCGTCGGACAATGCGCCGAGGGCCTTGGCCATCTTGTCTTGATCGACCTTGGTCTTGGGCTCGATGGCGACGTGGATCACGGGCTCGGGGAAGACCATCTTTTCGAGGATGATCGGCTGCTTGTCGTCGCAAAGCGTGTCGCCGGTCTTGGTGTCCTTCAGGCCGATGCAGGCGACGATGTCGCCGGCATAGACACGATCGACGTCTTCGCGCGCGTTGGCGTGCATCTCGAGGAGGCGCCCGAGACGCTCTTTTTTGCCCGTGCGGGCGTTGAGTACCTGGTCGCCCTTGTCGAGCGTGCCCGAGTAGACGCGGAAGTAGGTGAGGCGACCGACGTGGGGGTCGCTCATGATCTTGAAGGCCAGCGCCGCGAAGGGTTCGTTGTCGGACGGCTTGCGCTCGGCCGGCTGGCCCTTGGGGGTCTCGCCCGTGACCGGGGGAAGATCGACCGGCGACGGCATGTAGTCGATGACGGCGTCGAGCAAGGGCTGCACGCCCTTGTTCTTGAACGCGGTGCCATTGAGGATGGGTACACAAAGGTTTTCGATGGTGCCGTAGCGCAATGCCTTGCGCAGATCGTCGGCGGTGATCGGCTCTTCGCCGACGAACTTCTCGAGGATGTTTTCGTCGAAGGTCGACAACGTGTCGATGAGCTCGCTGCGGTACAGCTCGGCCTGCTCGAGCATGTCCTCGGGGATCTCGATCTCGTCGAAGGTGGCGCCGAGCTCTTCGCCCGACCACACGACGGCCTTCATCTTGAGCAGGTCGACCACTCCGCGATAGTTGGATTCGCTGCCGATCGGCAGTTGCACGACCGCGACAGTGCACCCGAGACGATCTTTGATCGTGTCGAGGCAGAAATAGAAGTCGGCACCGGTGCGGTCCATCTTGTTGATGAAGCACATGCGGGGCACGTGGTACTTGTTGGCCTGGCGCCACACCGTCTCGGTCTGGGGCTCGACGCCGGCGACGCCGTCGAAGACCGCGACCGCGCCGTCGAGGACGCGCAAGCTGCGCTCGACCTCGACGGTGAAGTCGACGTGGCCGGGCGTGTCGATGATGTTGATGCGGTGCTCGCGCCAGAAGCAGGTCGTGGCCGCCGACGTGATCGTGATGCCGCGCTCCTGCTCCTGCTCCATCCAGTCCATCGTGGCCGCGCCCTCGTGGACCTCACCGATCTTGTAGTTCTTGCCCGTGTAGAACAAGATGCGCTCGGTCGTGGTGGTCTTGCCCGCATCGATGTGGGCCATGATCCCGATGTTGCGGGTTCTCTCGAGTGGGTGCCGCTCGGGCATGACAGTTCCTTGGGGGTGGCAACGGGTTGGGGACCCACCGAAGTGAGTCTGACGTCGGCGCGCAGGCAGCAGACGACCCTGAGCTCTTTGGTGAAAAGCACGAGGAACAGCAGTTACGCACCACGACCGGGCAGCAATTGCCCGGTTTGGGTCAGTGTATGAGTTTCGGCCGGAAAAGCGGTGGGATTACCGCTTTGGGCGGCTCGTGAGGACGGCTTTCACGAAGTTGCAATGGAAAGCCGACGAAGCGCTGCGTAGAGTGACGGCTGCGACCGCGCTGCGCGCGGATCGCACCGGTCAACTACCAGCGATAGTGAGCGAACGCCTTGTTCGACTCGGCCATCTTGTGGAGGTCTTCCCGCCGTTTGACCGAGGCGCCGACTGCGTTGGACGCGTCGATGATCTCGGCCGCGAGACGTTCGGCCATGGTGCGTTCGCGACGCTGCCTCGAGAAGCTCACGATCCAGCGGATGGCGAGCGTGTTGGCCCGCCGGGGGCGGACCTCGACCGGCACCTGATAGGTGGCGCCACCGACGCGTCGGCTACGCACCTCGAGTTGCGGCTTGACGTTGTCGATCGCCCGCTTGAGTGCGGTGATGGGTTCGCCGGCGGTCTTCTCGCTGACGATGGTCATGCTGTCGTAGACGATGCGTTCGGCCGTGTTGCGCTTGCCGCGCTGCAGGATCTTGTTGATGAGCTGGGTTACGACGACCGAACGATAGATCGGGTCGGCATGCACCTCGCGCCGGGGCGCGGGACCTTTGCGCGGCACGTTATGACTCCTTCTTCGCGCCGTAACGGCTGCGGGCTTGCTTGCGGCCGCGCACGCCTGACGTGTCGAGGGTGCCGCGGATGATCTTGTAGCGCACGCCCGGGAGGTCTTTCACACGGCCACCACGCACGAGAACGATGGAGTGCTCCTGCAGGTTGTGCCCTTCACCGGGGATATAGGCCGTGACTTCCATGCCCGAAGTGAGACGCACGCGCGCAACCTTGCGCAGCGCCGAGTTCGGCTTCTTCGGGGTGGTCGTGTACACGCGGGTGCACACGCCGCGCCGTTGCGGCGCGCCCTTGAGCGCCGGCGTCGCGCCCTTGCGCGCGTTCGACTGGCGGCCCTTGCGGACCAACTGCTCGATGGTGGGCAAACTGAACCTCTCTCATTCTTTTCGATCGGCTCGAAGTCGAGCCACCACAGACCTTCGCCGCGACAGCGCGCAGGAGGCCGACGTAAAAGCCTAGGCCCGAGGGCCTCTGTTCGCAAACAGCGATGAGCGCCTGCGCGAAGAGCCGACCAGAGCGGAAACGACGTCGGGGCGGAGGGAGCTGCCGTGCCCCGCCACGCGCCCCGACAATCGAATCATCCTGCGGCTTCGTCGGTGCCGTCAGGCACCACCACGTCGTCGACGCGGGCCAGGTCGATGACCTCAGCCTCGGCGGCATTGGCGTAGCTGACATCTTCGGCCGCCGCCGTCGCCGACATGGTGTCGACGCGACCGGCGAGCCAGTCGGCGAGATCTTGGTCTTCGTCGGTCGAGGAGTAGTACTCCATCGGCTGATACCCCGGTGCATGGGTTTGCACCGTGCGGTACGCCGGCATGCCGGTGCCCGCAGGGATCAACTTGCCGATGATGATGTTCTCCTTGAGACCGAGGAGGCTGTCGCTCTTCGAGTCGATGGCGGCCTCGGTGAGGACACGGGTCGTTTCTTGGAACGATGCCGCCGACAACCACGAGTCGGTGGCCAGCGACGCCTTGGTGATGCCCATGAGTTCGGGCCGCGCCTCGGCGGGACGCTTGCCCTCTTGGAGCAACCCGCGGTTGATCTCGGTGAAGACGCGCAGGTCGACCCGCTCGCCCGGCAAGAAGTCGGAGTCGCCCGGCTCTTGCACGCCGACGCGTCGCGTCATCTGGCGGACGATCAACTCGATGTGCTTGTCGTGAATCGACACACCCTGGTCGCGGTAGACCTTTTGAATCTCTTCGACGAGGTACTGCTGCGCCTCGCGCATGCCGCGGATCTCGAGGAGCTCCTTGGGATCACGGGCGCCTTCGACGATGGGTGTTCCGGCGACGATCTCTTGTCCTTCACGCGACTCGATGCGAGCGCCCTGCGGGATGATGTAAACGTCTTCGGAACCGTCGTCGGCAACGATGAGTACCGAACGGCCCTTGCCCTCGTCTTCGCCCAGGCGAACCACGCCCGACGTGCGAGCGAGGATCGCCTTGTTCTTCGGGCTGCGAGCCTCGAACAACTCGACGACGCGTGGGAGACCACCGGCGATGTCGCTACCGGCGATACCACCGGTGTGGAACGTACGCATGGTGAGCTGCGTACCGGGCTCGCCGATCGACTGGGCCGCGATGACACCGACGGCTTCGCCGAGCTCGACCATGCCGCCAGTAGCCAGCGACATGCCATAGGCCTTGGCGGAGATGCCGAGGGGCGAGTCGTCGGTGAGCGGCGACAACACCCGTACGCGGTCGACCTTGGGGTCGTCGCGCAGCTTGTTCATTTCGTTTTCGCCGATGATCGTGCCCGCTTTGAGCACTTCGCCGTCACTGCAGGTGACGTCGTCGGCGAGACAGCGCGAGAACAACCGGGTTTCGAGGTAGTACCGCTTGCCGGCCTCGTCGGCCTTGATGTCGTCGAGCCACATGCCGCGAACCGGACCGCCCCGTTCGAAGGGATCGTCCTCGTTGATGATGAGCTCTTGTGCGACGTCGACGAGACGGCGCGTGAGGTAGCCGGAGTCGGCCGTGCGCAACGCCGTGTCGACGAGACCCTTGCGGGCGCCTGGCGTCGCGATGAAGAACTCGAGCATTGCGAGGCCTTCGCGGTAGCTCGACTTGATGGGACGGGGGATCATGTCGCCGCGAGGGTTGGCGACCAACCCGCGCATGCCGGCGATCTGACGCACCTGCAGCATGTTGCCGCGAGCACCCGAGCCGACCATCACGTCGAGGGGATTGAACTGCACCGCCTTGAGCGCGATCTTCATCGAGTTCTCGACCTCGGTCGTCGCCTCGGACCAGATCTCGACTTCTTTTTGACGACGCTCACCGTCGGTGATGACACCGCGACGGAACTGCTGCTCGACCTTGTCGGCTTCTTTTTCGTGACGATCGAGAATCGACTTCTTGTCGATCGGCGTCTTGATGTCGTCGACCGAGATGGTGAGGCCCGACTGTGCCGCGTAGCGGAAGCAAAGCCCCTTCATCTTGTCGAGGCTCTCGGCCACGACCGACTTGGGATAGGCGCGCGCCAGCACGTCGACCAGTTCGGTCATCACGCGCTTGTTGATCGGCTCGTTGACGAACTTCTCGCCGCGGAACTCGAAACCCTGCGGCAGCGTCTGCTGGAACAGGACACGGCCGGCGGTGGTCTTGTGATAGGTCGCCGGATGCCCGTTGGCGGGCGTCTCGACGAGGTTGTCGGTGCGGAACTCGATCTCGGTGTGCAAGGTGATCTCACGCGCTTCGTACGCACGCTCGAGTTGATGCACGTGGCGGAACCGGCGACCTTCGCCCTGTTGTCCCTTCACCAATTCGGTGAGGTAGAACGCGCCGATGATCATGTCCTGCGTCGGCGTGACGAGCGGTCGACCGTGGGCCGGTGAGAGCACGTTGTTGGCCGACAACATCAGTACGCGTGCCTCGGCTTGCGCCTCGGCCGACAGCGGCAAGTGGACCGCCATCTGATCGCCGTCGAAGTCGGCGTTGAACGCCGTGCACACCAACGGATGGATCTGGATGGCCTTGCCCTCGACGAGGATCGGCTCGAAGGCCTGGATGCCGAGTCGGTGCAACGTGGGGGCACGGTTGAGCATCACGGGATGCTCACGGATGACGTCTTCGAGCACGTCCCACACCTGCGGACGGCGGCGCTCGACCATGCGCTTGGCGGACTTGATGTTTTGCGCCAACTCGTGATCGACGAGACGCTTCATGACGAACGGCTTGAATAGTTCGAGCGCCATGATCTTGGGCAGGCCGCACTGGTGCAATTTGAGCGTGGGGCCGACGACGATGACCGAACGGCCCGAGTAGTCGACGCGCTTGCCCAGCAAGTTCTG